>CANROJ010000008.1 GCA_947632215.1 uncultured Flavobacterium sp.
TTTTATATTTTACTTGTGTTCTTTCTGAAACTCCTTTGGTGTTATTCCCTCTTGTTTTTTAAAAACTTTTGAAAAATAAGAGTAGTCTTCATAACCTAAATCTAGAGCTATTTGTGCCAGATTTTTTTCACTATAAATTAGCTCTCTTTTAGCTTCTAATATTAGTCTTTCTAAGATAATTTGTGTAGTTGTTTTATTAATAAGGGTTCGACAAATTCTATTGAGGTGCTTTTGAGTTATGTTTAGTCGATCTGCGTATTGTTGAGCATATTTATCTTGCCTAAAATAGAGTTGCACCAAATTTTCAAACTCCACAAAATGATTATAATAAACATTATTAACAGTTTGTCTGTATTGTTCTCCATTTAAAATAATACGATTACAACTGATATAGAATATACTAATCCAATTCACTAACATCAAGTGTTCTTTCCACTGACTTGTTGTTATTTCCGTTAACATTTGAACAAAGACATCTTCTAACACTTTGCTTTGTATTGCATCACATACAAAACTGCAAGAACCATAAAGGGTACTAAATACAGGATACTCCCTAACACTGTTTCTAAGGAAATAAACATCTAAAAAATCTTGCGTATGAAAAAGAACATAACCATCGATATCCTTGGATAGATCCCAAGAATGCATTTGTCCTGGAGCTAACATAAAAACACTTCCGGGCTCAATACTATAGGTGGTAAAATCTATTGTATGTGTACCACTGCCTTTAGTAAAGAGCAAAGAGACGTAAAAATTATGACGATGAGGCTTTTGTAAATGCCCATGGTTCTTAGCTAAATGATTAACAAGAGTATCTACATAGAATCCTTGATGTAAAGAGTTCTCAGCTAAATCTTCTATTTTTAAAACTTTAATTTGCCCCATAAACAATACCTAACTTAAACAAGTAAAGATAATAACTTTACTAATGTTCCCTTATTACAAATTCATTAACTATAATAATATTATTAAAAGTAGTATCTTTAACCTTTATAATATCGATTACTTAGATGATGAAAATATATTTTTTATTTTTAATAGGCTTAACTGCGCTTTTTACTAGCTGTACAAATTCAGCACAAACAAATAACTTAACACATTTGGAAAAAACTGCAGCAAGAGAAGTTTCTCTTAAAACAGTGGTACAAGGAGATAGTATCTTTCATATTACTTCTCAAACAATCTGGGCAAATGACCAAATTATTTCGACTAAGACAGATACCATAAAAACCTTAAAAGAAATACCAGATTGGAATGCTAACACGCCAACATCATTAGTAAACATTCCTATTTTCGTAACCGTGCAATAATCCATTATGAAAACAAAAAGTAGTAAAGCTGTTTCACTTATATTAATAACGGCTACTTTAGCTTCATGTGCTAAAGAAGCGCCACAACAAGAAATTGGACAAAGAGTCTATATGCGTGCCGATGAAAGCGCACCATATCAAGAAGTATCCCAGGAATACCAACAAGGAAGATCTCAAGGAATGGGCATGGGAACTGCGCTGCTTTGGTATATGGCCTTTCGTCCATTAATGGGACAAACAGGACGTGCAATGGGATATACAAGTCCAGGGTTATCCCATCAAAGCAATGTAGGTAACAACCTAGGTAAAGACCAAGTCGCTAAAAGCGTACAACGTGGAGGCTTTGGTAACTCAGCAAAAAAAAATACAGTATCTTCATAAAACCTTAGATGAAAATCAAACAACTAACACCAGATCCTAATTGGCAAAAACAATGGGAAAATATAGGTTTTGGTTACCATACCGAGAATAATATCCCCTATTGGATAGAAAACTATTATTTTAGCATTCAGGAAGAATTCGCCGATAAGCTTTATGATGCAACAGCCGAAATCTGGCAAATGAGTCTAAAAGCAGTTCAATATGTCATTGATAACAATTTATTTGAGCAATTTAAGATACCATTATATATAGTTGAACATATCAAAGAAAATTGGAACAAACAAACACCTAGTGTTTACGGTAGGTTTGATTTTGCATACAATCCACTTACACAAGATTTAAAACTATTAGAGTTCAATGCCGACACACCAACCTCTTTATTTGAAACAGCAGTGGTACAATGGCATTGGATGGAAAAATATTTTCAAAATAAAGAAGTAGACCAGTTCAACTCTGTCCATGAACAACTAATAGAAACCTGGAAACAAATCAAACCTTCACTCAAAGGAGATACGCTTCATTTTAGTTGTTTACAACAAACCTTAGAAGACTTAACAAACTTAGAGTACCTAAGAGATTGCGCAATGCAAGCTGGGGTAAACACTAAGCTAATTTATATTAATGATATAGGCTGGGATGGTGAAAACTTCATCGACCTAGAAGATCAAATTATTACAGATATATTTAAATTATATCCATGGGAATGGCTAGTGTACGAACCTTTTTCACTGCACATCACCTCCGATACTGCATGCGCTAATTGGATAGAGCCATCTTGGAAGATGATTTTATCGAACAAGGCTATATTACCTATATTATGGAAACTCTTCCCTAATCATCCTTTATTGTTAGAGGCACATTTCCATAAGCAAGCTCATATGAAAAACTATGTGCAAAAACCATTATTATCTAGAGAAGGAGCTAATATTACAGTTTTTAAAGACGATAGAGTTACCGAACAAACTTTAGGCGAATATGGTGATCAAGGATATATTTACCAAGACCTTGCCAATACTATACAAAACCCTACTGGATATAGTATTATTGGAAGTTGGCTTGTTGGACAAGAGCCTTGTGGAATAACCTTTAGAGAAAGTGATAATTTTATTACAACCAACAAAAGTAGATTCATTCCTCATATAATCGAATAAAACCTCAACACATTAATTAAATCAAGGAGTTAAACTTTTTTATGGCACCAGACTTCATTTACGATAAAACATTTGAGAATCAAATATTTGAAAGCAACAGTATCAGTTTTAAAGAATTTGAAAACTGTAAGTTTATAAATTGCGACTTTAGCCAATGTTCTTTCCTTTCAAGCCTTTTTATAGATTGTGAATTTAACAACTGTAATTTTAAAGATGCACAAATTAACTATGTGGGTCTTAGAACCTGTGATTTCTCTTACTGTAATTTTACAAGAGTAAACTTTGCCTTGATTGATCAGACTATTTTTGAATTTAATTTTTTTAATTGTAACCTTGAATTTACTCAATTCTACAACTTAAAATTAAAAAACATCAGTTTTATAAACTGTAGCTTAATTAGTGCTGACTTTATGGAATCTGACCTAAGCCAAGCATTATTTGAAAATTGCAACCTCCATAGAGCAGTATTTACAAAAGCCAAAGCAGAAAAAGCAGACTTCTACTCCTCTTATAATTATAACATTGACCCGAGTTCAACTAAACTTAAAAATGCAGTCTTTTCTAAACAAGGATTAGAAGGCCTTCTAGTAAAACACAATCTAATTATCAAATAATCAAGTTAATACTATCACTATCAACTTATTTTTCTTATTTTAGATAGTAATTTTCTCTACAAATACAGTACACATGAAACTTAATACAAAACAACGCTTATTGGGTATTTTCGTTATAGTCGTGGGGGTACTTTACTTCTTTGGCCAATCCATGGCTAATATTTATTTACGCAGGGAACTACCAAAAATTATAGCACAGAAAAATGACACTCCTTATAATCTTGATTATAAAGAGATTAATTTCACTATTTTACTTGGTAAATTGAGTCTAGAAGGAGTTAGTATTACTCCTAAAGAAGCTGAGTTAAATGACACGATAAGCTCATTTAAAGGAGAAATAAAGCAAATTTCGATTAGCGGAGTGAACTATTGGAACTTAATAAAGAACCATAATCTTAAAGCTTCTAAAATCACATTAAAGTCACCTTCATTCCAAGTAAACAAATCTTCTGGAAATATTATTGCTTCTAAACACCCAAGCAAGGTTACAAATAGTATAAACATATCTGAAATAGAAATAAGTGATGCTAATTTGAACATTACTGATTATCTTACCAAGGAGACTTTAGTAGAAGTCTTTAATTTCAATGCTAACATTTACAATGTACATTTCTCACAGCGTACTAAAAACAAACCTATTCCCTTTACCTATAAAAAATATAAAATAAGTAGTGACTCTATTAATGCAAAATTAAATAATCACTTAAAACTTCACTTAGGTACTGCAGAAGTAACACCAGAGGATTTAGTGATAAATTCTGTTAAGATCAGACCGGTAAATTACACCAAAAAAGAGATAGTAAACGATCATATTCTAACACTAGATGTACCTCAAATCAAACTATCTGGAACGGATTGGGGGTATGATCAAAATAATATTTTCTATTTATCTATAAAAGATATCTCTACCTCGTCTACTAAACTAGATATTCTACAGCGAAAAATTAAAACACAAACTGAAATAGATCTAGAATCTACAAAAACATTGTCTACTTTAATTCCTTTTAATCTAACCATTGATCAAATTGCAATCAACAACCTAGAACTTAACTCTCTTGACACATGGGTTACAACAGGATCAACTATATTATTGCGAAATATTAAAAATACAATAAACCAAAAATTACACTTAAATGCTATAGAACTAAAAACTCCGGCAATTACATATTTTCCAACTCCAAAAATTAAAACAACTTCCCCAAAATTAAAACAAATCACCGACCATATACTTATAGACTCCTTTGCTATAAAAGATGCTAGTTTGATTGTTAGACATAGAAATTTAGCTGCCAATACATTAGAGGTACAGCAAATCAATTCGTTAATGCAACATATAGTTATTGACCCTACAACTATTTCAAATAAAGTACCATTCACTTTTACCCAAAACGCATTAACCTCTAAAAAAGTTCATTACAATACAAACAAAACTTATGATATTTACCTGGACTCTCTTTCATTTAATGAGGTTGATTTACATCTAAACAACTTATTACTTAAACCAAAATATTCAAGAGAGAAAATTGTTCAGATGAATAAAACTGCAGTTGATATTTACAATTTAAAAGTGAATTCAATTGTATTATCTAACTATAAATGGCATTTCGATCAATGGGGGGTATTTAACTTAGAAAGTTCTCTTTTAACTGCAAATAAACTAAATGCAACTATCTACAGAGATAAAACTCCACCACATGATACAATCTATAAACCCTTGTTTAGTCAATCACTTAGAGAATTGAAATTTGGCCTAAACATACAACAAGCCAAAATATTACAATCTAATTTAGAATACGAAGAGTATGATTCAAAAGCATTGGCTCCAGGGAAACTAACCTTTGCAAATCTAAGTGCCAATATTGAAAATATTTATAGTGGTTATAGACAAACGCAATTACCAAACACCAATATACAGGTAAATGCTAGCTTTATGAATGCAGCACCTTTAAACGTACAATGGAGTTTTAACATTTTAAACACATCTGATAAGTTTAACATTAAAGGAACTATAGTAGACTTCCCAAGTGATGCGATGCAACCCTTTTTGAAACCATATTTAAATGTTTCAACCAGTGGCAAAATAGATCTTGTAGAATTTAATTTCAATGGTAATAATCAAGATGCACGTGGAGAATTTGGTATGAACTATGAAAATCTTCAAGTAACACTATATAAAAAGGATGGAAAGGTAAAACGTAACTTATTATCGGCGGTGGGCAATTTATTTATACGAAAAAACACTCACGGAAACACGATAACTAAAGATATTCGCACAGTAGAAAGGTCCAAAGAAAAATCCTTTTTCAATTATCTTTGGCTTTGCGTTCTACAAGGACTAAAGCAGACTATATTATAACAACTAAGACTATGAGAACTGCATTAATTACAGGGGCTACCTCTGGAATAGGAAAGGCAACAGCTATTGCACTTTCCAAAGACTATCGCTTAATTTTATGTGGTAGAAGAAAAGATAAATTACAAGAACTAGAAAAACAATTAGAATCCACCACACAAGTCATAACATTAGCTTTTGATGTAAGAGATAAAACACAGGTCTTTGAAAAAATAAATAATTTACCAAATCAATGGAAGAATATTGATGTCTTGATTAACAATGCTGGTAATGCACACGGTCTGGCTAACTTCCAAGACGCAGAACTTCAAGACCTTGAAGATATGATTGATATCAATGTGAAGGGCCTAATTTATGTAAGTAAAGCCGTTCTTCCTTTTTTAATCAAAAGTAATGATGGCCATATTATTAACTTATCTTCAATAGCTGGTAAGCAAACTTACGCAAATGCTGCCGTATACTGTGCAAGCAAATCAGCTGTTGAATCCCTATCTCAAGGAATGAGAATAGATCTTTTAGAGTATGGTATTAAAGTTACCAATGTAGCTCCTGGAGCTGTAAACACAGAATTCTCTTTAGTGCGTTTTAAAGGAGACAAAGAAAAAGCAGACAAAGTCTATCAAGGTTTCGACCCTTTAATCGCTCAGGATATAGCAACAGCAATTTTCAATGCATTACAACAACCCAAACATGTACAAATTGCTGACATCACAATATATCCTAGAGCACAAGCTAATGCAAGCAATATATACAGAAAACAATAGAATGAACATAAAACTATTATTTTTTCTTTTTGCTGGACTTTGCAGTTTAAATATGCAATCCACCTCTTTGAGTAGTAATAAAGCAACAAGTTTTGATTCTATATTAAACAAAACAGACACTATATACATTGATCTTAAAAAAGATGTAGACTTTCAATTCGAGAAAAAGCTACACTGGTTTGAAGATAGCCAACTAGGATTATTTGGTATTATGACTAAAGATGGTGAACTGTTTCTAGAACCAATGTTTTCTGAAATAGAGTCTTTTAATAATGGTATCTCCATTGTAACTTTTGACAACTTACAAGGAGCCATTAACCAACAAGGAGAAATTATTATTCCTTTTCAATATCAAGAACTCCAAAGTAGTTCAGAAAATAGAATTGCTTTTCTAGAATTTGATAAGTGGGGCTTTTTTAACACTAAAGGCCATATGGTTATTGCTCCACAATTTGATTACGTAGCAGGTTTTAATGAAGGACTCTGCCTAGTATCGGTAGATAATAAATTTGGTTACATCAATCTGAAAGGAACCACTGTTATTCCATTTATCTATGATTATGCTAGTAATTTTGAAGATGGACAAGCCTTTGTTCAAGTAAAAAACACTTCTTTTACCATCGACACAAAAGGTAAAAAAATAGCAAACTAAAAAAAGAAAGCCCCTTAGAAGTAGCACACAACTACAAGTAGCTAACTTGTTGGGATATTCCTACACTAGAGGGACTTTCTTTTTCCTATTTACTTCGATACTTTACTCCAAGACTAAACCAAGCCTTTGGAAGAGGTACCACTCCAGCCTCTATAAAAGTGGTACTTGTAAAATTCTGAACATCTAAAAACACTACATATTTTGTTTTATTATAACTAATCTTAAAATTATTTACCCAATAACTCTTGTAGCTGAATCTTTGTTTATATCCAGAGGCAAGAGTAATATTCCAACACTTAATTCTCGAAGTAATACTGGCAATAAACTGATGCTTTAGTCCCTCTAAAAGATATTTACTTTCTATCTTATTGTCATTTCTGACAATACTGGGATCTAAATAGGTATATGATGCTGCCAAATGCCAATTAATCTTGCTTGCGATAAAATGATATTTTAAATCTGCATTCCAACCAAAAGTTCTATTATTACCCAAATTTATCGTTTGATAAGCATGATTATGATCTTCCCTGACCCAATCAATAAACTCTCTAATATCTCTGTAGAAAACAAAACTAGAAGCTTGGAAAGATTTATTATCATATTTGCTACCAAGCTCGATCTGATATGCTTTTTCTGGGTTAAGATCTGGATTGCCAATATTACCAGGCCGTTGGTCTAAATACAAATCAGCAAAGGTGGGTAACCTTGTAGCCGTACCAACATTACCCATTATCCTCCAATTAGAACTCACCAAATAAGCCAAGTCAATACCTGGATAAAATTGCCATCCATAATTACTAGTGTAGTTCAAATACCCTCCCATATTTAAGGTAAAGTCACTCCATAGAGAAGTAGAATACTCAAAAAAAAGACCATAATTATTCTTTTTATGATTCCCCATATTTGTTGAGTTTATTTCAAAATATTCCCCTTGAGCTCCAAAGTTAACCTGTGCATTATCAAATAGATATTCTGCCATAAAACTTGTTTGTACCCCAGTATTATAATGTCGACTCCGTGCAGTATTTAAATCATGTCTGTAAAACCGATAATCATCAAAGTTATATCTAACACCAATACTTGGTAGTAGGGTAAATCTGTGTGAAATTTGGTGGGATCCCTTTATGTGTAGTAAACTAGTTTGGACAATCTCTTGAGATTCTTTATCAGAAGGATAGGCATAAAATCCATTTGCTCCAAATTTACTTTTTGCATACCCCCCTAATAACTGAATAGCGTTATCAGAATTCCATTTAAAACGGCCTTGGTAAAATATTTTATCATTATAAAAATCGGTATTATACCTACTACCGTTACCTGCACCATGAGCTATAGAAAATAAATGGTCCGAGTTCTGACCAAGCATACTACCTCCAAATTCTATTGTTCGATTATTATAAAACTCTTTACTATTAGATTCTAAATCTTTTGTAAAATTACTTCCCACTAAACCAGAGGCAAAAAACCTAGACTCTTTTGGATTTTTGGTAACTATATTTATAACCCCTGTTAAACTATTGGCTCCAAATAAACGTGCCGAGGGCCCTTTAATAACCTCAACCCTTTGGACTAAGTCCATACTAATGGGCATATTTAAGCTGTTATGCCCAGTTTGAGCGTCAGAAATACTTTGTCCATTGATCATTATAATATTTTGATCAAAACCTCCGCCATCTATACTTATATCACTTTGACTAGCAAAAGGTCCGCGTGTTTTCACATCCACTCCCGATACATAAGAAAGCAATTCTGCAATATTAGTAACAGGTAAGTTCTCAATATCGGAGACAGTCAAAATACTAACATTTTTATTTTTCAAACCACTATGTAAATACACATTGGGTTGATAAATAATTATTTCCTGTAAGCTATCTTGCTCAGAATTTTGTTGTCCATAAAAAATTAATGGATTAGCAAACAATCCTAGCTTAATCCAAAAACATATATATGCCTTTATTCTCATATCAAACTTTTTACACTGCAACCTAATTGGAAGCATTTAATTGAGCCACAAAACTAAGGCAGCTCAAAACATTTAAAGTAGTCCAGTTATATAAAAGCCTATAGTCCAGAATAAAACAATTAAAATAATTTAAATTAGGCACTCTAAATTACTATAATCCATTAAAAATGTGTATTTTTAACAATAGACCATTTTTTAGTTTAAAACATCTCTTTATGAAATATACCTTTTATTTACTTTTGATTATACTAGCAACAACTGCCTGTATGCCAAAAAAAAGGCAACCCATGCGTATTGTTTATAAAACAGAAGTATCCGATACCTTAACTGTAGTACCTTTAGAGACAGTAAACAAAACGGTAGATATCGACTCCACTTACCTATTGAACCAAAGTAAGGAGGTTCAAGAATTTTATGGGATAAATCAATACAAAACTGCATGGGCAGACAAAGACAATAGAGAACAACTTATACGAAGTTTAGAAGAAATAAAATACGATGGAATCCCAAAGAATATCTTTCCGACACAAGAGTTAATATCTTTTGATAATGATTATTCATCTTTAACAGACTCTCTACTTATAGAGGCTGACTTACTTTACACAAAAACTTTCAATAAAATTACCCAAAGTTTATTTAATGGTTTACTTGATCCAAGAAAATTATATAATGATTGGGATTTAGAATATCATCAAATAAATACTGCAGCTACTCTTATTTTAGTACTAGACAACAACGCAGTACTTCAAGCTTTTGATTCTATACGACCACGCCATGAACAATATGGTAGATACAGACAAAAGATTAAGAACTATTACGCCTTACAAGCCGACTCTTTAAAACCAACGGACACAATTGCACAAGTGGGGCAATCCTATAAAGAAGTAATACCTTTGAAAAAGTCATTGCACTTTATAGGTAAATGGCAGGACTCTTTAGAGATTAATCCAATATATACGCAAGAGTTACAAAATACATTAGCTCAGTTACAAAAAGAGCATAAATTATCTACAAATGGCCAATTGGATTCACAAAGTATAGATATTATTGAAAAAGAAAAGCAAACTATATATGAAAAGCTCATTGTCAATGCAGAGCGTTTTAGATGGTTTCCACGAAAATATGGCAAAGACTATATTTTAGTAAATATCCCTGAGTTCACGTTGGTTAGTGTTGCTAATTTAGATACGATTCAAAAACATAATGTTATTGTTGGTACTACACAAAGGAGTACTCCTATTTTGAGCTCTACATTAACAACATTAGTGCTAAATCCAACCTGGACAGTTCCTCCTACTATCTTAAAAAATGATATCGTTCCTAAAGCAAAAAACAACATAGACTATTTTAAATCGATGAATTTCACGATTTACCAAAATTCAACTGGTAAAGTAGTAGATCCCAAAGAATGGGATGCATCCAAATACAATTCTTACCGATATGTACAAAAAGGAGGAACAGGAAATACACTTGGAAGAGTAAAATTCATGTTTAAAAACAATCATTCTGTATATCTTCATGATACACCTAATAAAAGTAATTTTAATCGACAATTTAGAGATATTAGTTCTGGTTGCGTAAGAGTTCAAGATCCTTTTGAACTAGCAGAGTTCATTTTAGACTTACAGGAAAATGATATTACCAAACAAGAAATAGACAATATTTTACAATCGCAAAAAACAACTAACATTTCTGTTTCTAAACATCCTATCGGCGTTTTCTTATTATACTGGACACTTAATCTAGATAAGAACCTATCTCCAAGTCTAATTAACGATATCTATAAATACGACACTGCTTTATACAAGAAGCTTATAGCATTATAAAACTAGTTACTCAATAAAGAAGTTAGGCAAAAATACTATCATCAAAATCTTGAGATTCTGAATGATAAATAAATAAACAAGAATCTTGTTTAATTAAGTCAATTAGTTTTTTATTGACTTCCATAGGAACTGCAGGACATCCAAAGCTTCTTCCTAACCTGCCCTGAGATTTAACTAAACTCTCTGAGGCATAATCTGCCCCATGAATTACAATAGCTCTTACACGAGCATTGTCATTTATTCCCTTTTCCAAACCATCTAATCGCAAAGACAAACCGTTTCTGCCATGGTAAACTTCTGCAGTTTTATAAAAACCTAAACTGCTCATGTGAGAATCTATTTTATTTGAAAACACTGAGGCATATTCTTGTCCTGTATTCCTACCATGGGCAACATATGACTGTAAGACAACTTTTAAATCTTGCATATCAATAACCCATAATCTTTTATTTTTTGAGGAGACACTAAAATCTACTATAGTTAATTTCTCATTCTTTATTATTCCCCTATCTTTTAGCAGTAAATATCCCTTTAAAGCCTGAGCAAATATTTGTTGTGGTGGAGCATCATTATTATCTAAAGACAATGAATCATACATCTGGCCAGCAAAAACGCCAAAAGCCTCTTCTGGGGATAATACTTCTAAAGCATTATCTTCCACCGTTTGCTTTGGATCTATTTCGGATACATTATCTGCACCTTGGTTTAAATTAGATTCTATACTACCATTGTATCCTGCTGCTATCATGATAAACGAGACAAGACTAATCCCTAAAAAAACTTTCTTCATTACCTAACTTCTGTATAAGGAGTTATACCTTAATTTATTAAAAAAGTAAAAATAAATAAAATATCCTTTAGAAAGATATTTTTAAGCTTTATTTTCAAGTAACTACCTGATTTTAACATCAATATATGTTTCTATACGAAAAACAACTTATTTTCTTTGACGCTATTCCTATTAGATGAGTACTTAAAATTAAGTTTTACAGATTAACAATTCTACAAAAGGTAATATGCCAATTCAATAACTATGAGTAATTTTGTGGAACACAACTAATTTTTAAAAAAAGCTATGCAAAAAAAAGTTATTCTAATGATTTTGGATGGTTGGGGACAAACGCAAGACCCAAAAGTATCCGCAATAGAGTTTGCTAACACTCCTTATATAGATTCTTTATATCTAAAATATCCACACACTACTGTACTAACCGATGGATTGAATGTAGGTTTGCCACAAGGACAAATGGGAAATTCTGAAGTTGGACATATGAACTTAGGAGCCGGAAGAATTGTTTACCAGGATCTGGTGAAAATCAACATGGCTGTCCAAGATAAAACTATAGCTGAAGAACCTGTTTTAAAACAGGCTTTTGCCTATGCTAAGCAAAACAATAAGAAAGTACACTTTCTTGGATTACTCTCCGATGGAGGAGTACATTCACATCAAAGTCATCTATATGGTTTAATTGATGCAGCTCATAATCAAGGAGTAAAGGATCTTTATGTACATGCTTTTACAGATGGTAGAGATGTAGACCCTAAGTCAGGGGTAAAACACGTTGAAGATTTACTGAAAAATATAGAAAATAAAGCGGAATTAGCTAGTCTAATAGGTCGTTATTATGCGATGGACCGTGACAAGCGTTGGGAAAGAGTAGCTAAAGCATATCACTTACTTGTACAGGCCAAAGGGATGAAATCCACAGATGCATTAGCTAGTATCAAGCATAGCTATGATCAAAATATAACAGATGAGTTTTTAGAGCCTATTGTAATGGTTGATAAAAACAATGAACCCCTAGCTAAAATCTCAAAAGATGATGTAGTTATATTTTTTAATTTCAGAACAGATAGAGGTAGAGAATTAACACAAGTTCTTACCCAAGAAGATTTTGCCCAATATCATATGCAAAAGTTACCTCTTTATATGGTAACTCTTACTAACTACGACCCAACCTTTAAACACGTAGAAGTAGTTTACAATAAAGATAATATAACTAATACTTTAGGTGAGGTTTTAGAAAAAAACAACAAAAGACAAATTCGCATTGCAGAAACAGAAAAGTACCCACATGTCACTTTCTTTTTCTCAGGAGGAAGAGAAGAACCTTTTCACGGAGAACAACGACTTTTATGTCCATCTCCTAAGGTAGCTACTTATGATTTAAAACCTGAAATGAGTGCTTTTGAATTAAAAGACGCCCTAATTCCAGAATTACACAAAAAAGAAGTGGATTTTGTATGTCTTAACTTTGCAAATGGTGATATGGTAGGACACACCGGAGATATGCAAGCAGCTATCAAAGCTTGTCAAGCAGTGGATACATGTGTAAAAGAAGTAGTAGAATCTGCAATATCAAACAATTACACGGTATTACTTTTAGCAGATCATGGAAACTGTGAAACGATGATTAACCAAGATGGTTCACCAAATACAGCACATACAACAAACCCTGTACCAATGATTTTAATAGATAAGGATGTAAAACACATTAATAGTGGCGTTCTAGGAGATATTGCTCCTACTATATTAAAATTAATGGAAATAGAACAACCACTTCAGATGACAGGAAAACCACTTATCTAATAGATGTATACAATTTAATATAAAATGAAAAAAGCTCCAAGTAAGGAGCTTTTTTACTTTTAAAAATCACCTTTAGAAAAAAAAATCTTATAAATCCACTTTTGATAGAATGTACAAATCAAAAACTATTAAGTTACATTTTTTTCATTGGCTGTAATAGTGTAATTTTGTAGCACTTAAAATTAAAAAGTATGATAATTCCAAAAACTCTAGAAGAAATTGAGCTAATCAGACAAAGTGCCTTATTGGTATCCAAAACTTTAGGAATGATTGCTACAGAAATAAAACCTGGAGTAACCACTTTAGATTTAGATAAAAAAGCAGAAGAATTCATCAGAGACCATGGAGCAGTTCCAGGTTTTAAAGGATTATATGGCTGTCCTTCTACTTTATTAACAAGTGTAAACGAACAGATAGTTCATGGATTACCAACAGACACTCCAATTAAGGAAGGTGATATTGTTTCGGTAGACTGTGGAGCTTTAATGAATGAGTTCTATGGAGATCACGCCTACACTTTTGAGGTAGGAGAAGTAAAAGAGGAAACCAGAAAATTACTACAAGTAACAAAAGAATCCTTGTATGTTGGAATTCGCGAATTTAAGATTGGAAATCGCGTAGAAGATGTAGGTAATGCTATCCAACGTTATTGTGAAGCTCAAGGCTATACAGTTGTTAGAGAACTAGTGGGACATGGTCTTGGTAGAAAAATGCACGAAGGTCCAGAGATGCCAAATTACGGAAAAAAAGGAAAAGGAAAAAAATTCGTTGAAGGTCTTGTTGTTGCAATAGAACCAATGATAAACTTAGGTACTAGGAATATTAAACAATTAAACGATGGCTGGACAATTGTCACACGTGATGGTAAGCCTTCTGCACACTTTGAACATGATGTTGCTTTAATTAACGGAAAACCAGAACTACTTTCTACTTTCAAATATATTTATGAAGCATTAGGTATTCAAAGTAATGAAGAGGATGAATTTAGAGCCAAACCACTGGTTCTATAATCCAAAGTGCTATCCCCTTTTAATTAAAAATGAAGAAAGCTTTTAAAATTATACTAAACATCGTACCTCGACCGATATTAATTCGGTTGAGTTACCTTGTTAGGCCAATGTTAGCCTATTATTTAAAAGGTGATAAATACATTGACCCTATTGACCAAAAAAGCTTTAAATCATTTTTACCTTATGGTTATGCAACCACTAGGAACAACGTATTATCTCCAAGTACTTTATCCCTAGAGAGACATCGTCTTTTATGGCTTTATCTAGTCAATGAAACAGATTTCTTTACTAAAGAATACACTGTGTTGCACTTTGCTCCTGAACAAGCTTTTTATAAGAGGTTTAGAAAACAACCTAATCTTACCTACACCACTACTGATCTAGAATCTCCATTAGCTGATGTTAAAGCTGATATTTGTAATTTACCTTTTTTAGATAATAGTTTTGATATCATCTTATGTAATCATGTCTTAGAACACATTCCACAAGATACCAAAGCAATGCAAGAACTATATCGAGTAATGAAACCCGGAGCAATGGGGATATTTCAAATTCCACAAGACTTAACCAGAGAAACTACTTTTGTTGACGATACTATTACAGATCCAAAAGAACGCACCTCTGTTTTTGGCCAGTATGACCACGTGAGAATCTATGGAAGAGACTACTTTGATAAACTAAGAGATATCGGTTTTATAGTACATGAGATCGATTACACAAAAAACTTCACACCAGAGCAACTTGCTACCTACGCTTTATCACCTGGTGAAATAATACCAGTATGCTATAAGCCACTTTAAGAAAATATAAAACAGTACAACTAGTTTGTTTTATTTATTTTCTATTGTTTAAGAGATTACTTTTTTCCAAGGGTTTTTAAGTATCTTTAACCAAAACTAAGTACATGATCACGATATCTGAATCTAACTAAATGATTATGAATACAAAACTCCCACTACTATTTCTACTATTATTTGTCGGTGTCTTTTCACAAGCACAAGTTCCTCACAATACAACAGCCTCGTATATTAAGTCAGCTAGCTTTATGCATCAGGGGCAATCCTGTAATCCATTCTTTGCTTTAGGAGATTCCTTTACTTTGGAATTTGATGATTTATATGCACAAGACACTAATTACTTTTATAGGGTCATTGCATACAACTATGATTGGTCTGCTTCTGAGATGCTACCAATTGAATATATATCTGGAATGAATGACCAACGAATCATGAATTCTGAAAACTCTTATAACACTTTACAGAATTACACCCATTATAGTCTTACTCTACCGAATTCGGTTTACAATATAACAAAAAGTGGTAATTATGTTTTAGAGATATACAACCAGCAACAAGAAGTTGTCATTAGAAGAAAATTCGTTCTATTTGAACAAAATGTTCAAATCGGCGTACAAGTAAAGCGCACACAAAACCTTGAGGTTTACGACACTAAACAAAATTTACAATTCACTATTTCTCTAGGCGACAACTTGTTTCAGAATCCTACAAACAATGTTAAAGTAGCAATCTTCCAAAATGGAAGATGGGATAGTTTTCTAATTAATATAAAACCTCAATATACCATTGGCAATGACTTGGTTTATAAATACCAAAACCCAACACAATATTGGGGTTTAAATCAATACTTGAACTTTGATAATAGCGACATTAGGCAAAGTAACAATTATATAGGACACGTAAATACTGATCATGGCATTTACAATACTTACCTGTATCTAAATCAAAGCAGAAAAAACAAAGGCTATACATACTTCCCGGATATCAATGGACAATTTGTCCCTAGGAACATTAATGGAAATCTTCCTAGCATAGAAGCGGAATATGCATGGGTGTACTTCTCCTATAAGCCAAGTGAGGACATGCCACAAAATACTCAATATTATATCACTGGAATGTTCAATGATTATGCTTTAAACCAAGAGAGCTTGATGGATTACAACAAAGACAAACAATATTATGAAAAAGCTATTTTAATAAAGCAAGGTTTCACCAACTATAGTTATACCGCAGTTATTGATAACAAAGTTTCCCCAGAGAATAATCCTGATGGTAATTATGCCCAAACCACCAATGCATATCAAGTCATCGTTTATTATAGAAAAATAACCGATCTCTATGATAGAGCAATTGGAATAGGTTATGCTAATGCTTCGGATATCACCTATTAATATTCTAACCCCTACTCTTTAAAATCCACAGAACATTAATTAACTCCGTTTTTGTAGAAACAATTCGTTAACTTTGAGTAAATAACAAGCTACTTACTATGAATCCTGAAAAATTCAAAGATGTCAAAATTAGTATAACCCCAAGTTTTAAATATGCTTACCTAGAGGCAGGAAAAACCTATTTTGTGCATAAATATACCATAACGATCAATAATTACTCTGAAGTACCTATAAGGGTAGACTCGCGCTTTTGGCAGATACACGATCTTTTACATGGTTATAAAGTAGTCCAAGGAGAGGGTATAATAGGAGAACAACCTGTAATTTTACCCACTCAAAGTCATACTTATAGTAGCTCTTGTATTCTATTATCCGAAATCGGCTCTATGCAAGGGTTCTATACAATAACTAACATGGTGGATCAAAAACCATATATCGTTGTAATACCTAATTTTAATTTAATCGCTACTTACGTGATGAATTAACCATAAAAACACTCAGTAAAACTATGCTAATACAGAGTATTTTGCAGATATTTTTATTATATTTGTTACAATTCATTTTTTAACAATACTTAAAAAGAAAAAACATGTCAAAAGGATTCTATCAAGTGCCTCAGGCAATTAACGAACCTGTTAAGTCATATGCACCAGGAACGAAAGAAAGAGAATTAACTTTGAATTCTTTCAAAGAGCAATACGCACAACAAGTTGATATTCCATTATATATCGGTGGAGAAGAAGTACGTACAGGAGATACAAAAGATTTATTTCCTCCATTTGATCACAAACATAAATTAGGAGTTTACCACCAAGCTGATAAAGCTTTAATTGAAAAAGCGGTATCTACTGCATTAGAAGCTAAAACTAAATGGGCTGCTATGCCATGGGAGCATAGAGCTTCTATATTCTTAAAAGCTGCAGATCTATTAGCTGGACCCTTCCGCGCTAAGATCAATGCTGCTACTATGATTGCTCAAGCAAAAACTTTACACCAAGCAGAAATTGACGCAGCTTGTGAATTCATTGACTTTTTAAGATACAATGCTAAGTTTATGGCTCAAATATATGCTGAGCAACCAGCTTCATCTGAAGGAATGTGGAACAGATTAGAGCACAGACCTTTAGAAGGTTTTGTATACGCAATTACACCTTTTAACTTTACTGCCATTGCAGGTAACTTACCTACATCTGTAGCTATGATGGGTAACGTAGTGGTTTGGAAGCCATCTGCAACACAAATTTACTCTGCTAGAGTAATTGTAGAGGTATTAAAACTTGCAGGATTACCTGATGGAGTTATCAACGTAGTTTACGGAAACTCAGGTATGATTACAGATACATTATTAGCTAGCCCTGATTTTGCAGGAATCCACTTTACAGGATCAACTGGAGTATTTAATTCAATGTGGAATAAAATTGGACAAAATATAAATAACTACAAAACTTATCCAAGAATTGTTGGAGAAACTGGAGGTAAAGACTTTGTAATTGCTCACCCTTCTGCTTGCCCTAAAGAAGTTGCAGTTGCCTTAACAAGAGGTGCATTCGAATACCAAGGACAGAAATGTTCTGCAGCTTCAAGAGCTTATATCCCTGCTTCTTTATGGGAGCAAGTAAAACAATATATGGGAGAAGACTTAGCATCAATTAAAATGGGCTCACCAGAAGATCCAACTAACTATGTTTCATCTGTAATTTCAGAATCTTCATTTGATAAATTAGCTAAAGCAATTGATCAAGCAAATGCTGACCAAGATGCAGAGGTAATTTTTGGTGGAAAATACGATAAGTCAGTAGGATACTTTATTGAACCAACAGTTATTGTAACTTCTAACCCTCACTACACAACAATGGAAACTGAATTATTCGGTCCTGTTCTAACTATATATGTTTACCAAGACGCTGAGTGGAGTGAAACTTTAAAACTAGTAGATCAAACTTCTATCTACGCATTAACGGGAGCTATCTTAGCTAGATGTCGTTACGCTATTGTAGAAGCTACTGAAGCTTTACAAAATGCTGCTGGTAACTTCTATATTAACGATAAACCAACAGGTGCAGTAGTAGGTCAACAACCATTTGGAGGAGCAAGAGCTTCAGGAACAAATGACAAAGCAGGTTCAATCTTGAACTTGTTACGTTGGGTTTCTCCACGTACAATCAAAGAAACTTTTGTACCTGCAACAGACTACAAATATCCTTTCTTACAAAAATAATATAATGTAAAGCGGTACTAATTAAAGAGTACCGCTTATTTTTTTTTCAGTACATTAATTAAGGATTCTATATCCAATTTTAACGAGAATCGCATCCGCGTATTTTCGAAGCCATTCCCCTTGAAGTTTTTACTTTAGTAGTAGCTTATAATTTTTTTAGTATTGGATTATTGTAATAAAACTATAAAATGTATAAAAAATTAATACAAAACAAACAGCTAGTAATAAATCCTCCGGTATTCTTTACCTCAATTTTATTAATAATAGCTTTAATTGCTGTGTGCTTAACTTTTCCAACTAAAATTGGTCCTTGGTTTGCACAAACACAATATTTTGTTACCGCGAATTTTAGTTGGTTCTTTATTATAACAGTAAATGTTATATTAATGTTCGCTATATACTTTGCCTTTAGTAAATACGGAAGTATTAGATTAGGTGGAGATAAAGCCGAACCAGAGTTCACAACCTCATCCTGGTTTGCTATGCTTTTTAGTACAGGAATGGGTATAGGAATAATGTTCTATAGTATAGCAGAGCCGGTTTCTCATTATGTTAATCCTCCTATCCCTACTACTTCTAATACCGAATCCGCAATTCAGGCTATGGAATTCACCTCCTTACACTGGGCATTACATGCTTGGGGTATCTATGCCATGGTAGGTTTAGCTTTAGCCTTTTTCTCCTTTAACAGAAATCTCCCAATGTCCTTTCGTTCACTATTTTATCCTTTCTGGGGAGAAAAAATTCATGGATGGGGTGGTCATACTATAGATATCCTTTCTACATTAGCAACTGTTTTCGGGTTATCAACCTCTTTAGGATTAGGAGTAACACAGGTAAGTGCTGGTCTGACTTATTTATACGGCTGGGAAATACCTGCTTTATTACAAGCTGGAATTATCTTATTAGTTATTGGTGTGGCAAGTATCTCTGTATTCTCAGGACTAGATAAAGGAGTTAAAATTCTTAGTAATGCTAATATGTATATTGCGAGTGCACTTATGATAACAATCTTTATTTTAGGCCCTACCCTTTTTATCTTAAAAGGATATGTACAAAATACAGGAACATACTTAGCTAATTTTATCGACCTAAGTACATGGAATGATACCTATGGAGGAAGTGGGTGGCAAAATGCATGGACAATTTTCTATTGGGCTTGGTGGATAGCATGGTCACCTTTTGTAGGAAGCTTCATTGCGCGTATCTCTAAAGGAAGAACTATCAAAGAATTTATTTTGGGAGTGTTAATTGTTCCAGGATTAATTACCCTTCTATGGATGAATGTTTTTGGTAATAGCGCATTTGATATGATCCTACAAGGGGATACAAGTATTATAAGCGCAGTAACTACGGATATATCCACTGCTTTATTTGCCTTTCTAGCTCATTTCCCTTTTTCAGAGTTTTTATCCATAGTGGCTATTATATTAGTATTCTCGTTCTTTATTACTTCGTCAGATTCTGGGTCTTTAGTTCTTGATAATATTACTTCTAATAGTAATGGTAAATCTCCAGTATGGCAGCGTGTATTTTGGTCGTTTGCCCAAGGACTAATTGCTATTGTACTCTTATGGGGAGGAGGACTTGACGCCTTACAAGCCGCTGTTATTATTACAGGTTTACCTTTTGCAGTAATACTCTTGGTCTTATGCTTTAGTCTAAATAAAGCACTACAAGATGAATACAAAAAGAAGGAGAAACAAAAAATGTCAGTGGAAGAAAAATCTTATCAACAAGTCATATCTGATTTGTTAGCTAATCCTAAAGCCAATAAAAATGAATAGAAACAAAGCATTAGAAATAGTAGTGGGATTAGATCTTTCTCAAATGGATCAATATCTAATACAATACATAAAAGTTTTGGATAGTGTTCTAAATATTCAAGAAGTTACCTTTGTACATAATATTAAAACAACCGAGCTGTCCAAAGATTATTTGACAAAGGAAAGTATAGAGAATATAAAGCAAAGAATACACCAAAGAATAACTGAGCAAGTACAACAGACTAAGGCTTCCTATACTTTTCAAATAATAACAACCTTGCACACATACTCTGAGCTGGCTTTCTTAGAACTTACAAAATCAAAGCCCTACGATATGTTATTATTGGGAAATAAGCAACATCTAAATGGTAATGGAGCATTAGCTCAAAAGCTAATACGAATCCTTCCTTTAGCTGTTTTGCTTGTACCGGAGACTTTTAAAAAAAATATTGCCAATGTAATAGACGCCATTGATTTTTCTAAATACACCCCTATTATTATGAACTGGGCGGATCGTTTTAAAAACAATGATAAAAACCAGTCTGTTGAACACAATGCAGTTCATATCTCGAAATACTCTTGGGGCTTTTATGCTATGATTACAGACAATCAATATGACAAAGCCAGTAAACAAGACATTACAGAGAAACAAAAGAAATGGAACCAAACCTACTCTAATTATTCCAAAATAGACATTGTTGGAGCAAAGGATCAAAATATTCCTGCCGCCTTGATGCAATATGCTACAGAGAAACAAGCAGACTTATTGATTCTTGGTGTTAAAGGCTACTCGAGTATAAAAGAGATCTTTTTGGGAAGTGTTGCAAATCATATACTGCAAAGACCCACAAACACATGTTTACTGTTTGTAAAAGAGATTAAAAAATAACAAATAAGCAAGTAAAAATAAAGGCCGTATTCTAAGTTAAGAATACGGCCTTATTTTTTAAATTTTATTTGACTTATATTTTAAGGGCAAATAAACAACTTTTTTAGTTTCGAAAAATTCGTCACTAAATATATTACTTAAATCAAATTCGACTGCTTTAGGAAAATCAGCTAATTCTTGAGTTAAATCACCACCTTTTAAATATAGAATACCATTCTCAAATTCGTGTAGATTAACTTTTTTGGTCTTATGACGAATCCAACCAACAAAATCAGGCATATTAGTTACAGCGCGACTTACGATAAAGTCGAAACTTTCCTCTAAATTCTCAGCTCTTTTTTGCTCAGCTTTGACATTCTTTAGACCTATAGCGGCGATTACCTCATTAACAACTTTAATTTTCTTAGCTATGATATCAATTAGGTAAAAATTAACCTGTGGATACAATATGGCTAAAGGTATTCCTGGGAACCCACCACCTGTTCCAACATCCAATATACTAGCTCCATCCTTAAACTCCATCACTTTGGCAATTCCTAAGGAA
Source organism: uncultured Flavobacterium sp. (assembly GCA_947632215.1). Taxonomy (GTDB): domain Bacteria; phylum Bacteroidota; class Bacteroidia; order Flavobacteriales; family Flavobacteriaceae; genus Flavobacterium. The sequence continues at coordinate 22,220 of CANROJ010000008.1, forward strand.
TGCAGTACATGTTTGGTGTATAATTGGTGAATATCTTTTCTTGAAATAACATTAATCTTTGCATTCCACTCTGTATATACCTCTTCTAATTTGCTAAACTGCTCTATTTGCTCTGGGGTAAGGTTTGGGAAATATTTTAAAATTTCTTCCATATCTCTAATTTTAGCAAAAATAAGCTTTTTTATTGGTAATACACCCTAGAAAACTTCAATTATAGACACAGAATAATTACCTTTGAAATTATGTCTCTCAAAAAAATTATACCTTATTATGAGTAATGAATTTTTATCAAATAGAATTAAAGGATTAGCAACATCTCAAACTTTAGCAATGGCAGCCAAAGCAAGAGAGTTAAAACAACAAGGTGTTGATGTTATAAGCCTAAGTCTAGGAGAACCAGATTTCAACACCCCAGATTTTATTAAACAAGCGGCCATACAGGCCATCGAAGATAACTATAGTAAATACCCACCTGTAGATGGCTACCTAGAGTTAAAACAAGCTATTAGTGAAAAATTTAAAAGAGATAACAACTTAGATTATTCACCAAATCAAATTGTTGTATCTACAGGAGCCAAACAAGCTTTATACAATGTAGCCCAGGTAATGATTGATCCTGGAGATGAAATAGTTATTCCTGCTCCATACTGGGTTAGTTATGCAGAAATTGTAAAATTAAGCGGGGGTATTCCGGTAGAAGTGCCAACTACAATTGAAAGCGATTTCAAAATAACACCGGAACAACTTGAAAATGCGATCACTCCAAAAACAAAAATGATATGGTTTTGTTCGCCTTGTAATCCAAGCGGATCAGTGTATAGTTATCAAGAATATGAAGCTTTAGCTAAAGTATTACAAAAGTATCCCAATATTTTCATTCTCTCCGATGAAATCTATGAACACATAAACTTTGAAGGTAAAACTGCAAGTATCGGAGCTTTTGATAACTTAATTGATAGAACTATTACTGTTAACGGTATTGCAAAAGCATTTGCTATGACTGGTTATAGAATTGGTTACATAGGAGCACCTGAGTTTATTGCTAAAGCATGCACTAAGATACAAGGACAAGTAACATCTGGCGCTAATAGTATTGCTCAACGTGCAACAATAGTTGCCCTACAAGCAGATCCAATTGTTTTAAAACCTATGGTAGATGCATTTAAACGAAGAAGGGATTTAGTGGTAGGTTTGTTAAAAGAAATTCCTGGAATTAAAATCAATGTGCCCCAAGGAGCTTTTTACGTTTTCCCTGAGGTTTCATCTTTCTTTGGAAAGACTCTACAAGGTCAATTAATTTCTAATGCAGATGACTTAGCACTATATCTCTTAGAAAAAGCCCATGTTGCTTGCGTAACAGGAGCTGCATTCGGAAATCCAGAATGTATTCGTCTTTCCTATGCAACTAGTGAAGATCAATTAACGGAAGCATTTGCTAGGATTAAAAAAGCATTACAATATTAAAATATACCACAGGGCTATCTAAAATTAGATAGCCCTTTAATTTTGACTAAAACTATAAACACTATAGCTTCTAAATAAACTACAATACGTATATTTGAAAATCATCTAGCTACTAATTTTCATACTAATTATGGACTTACTTTTAAAAAACATTAGCTTACACGTTACTTTAACGCCGGAAGAACAAGAAAAAGTGTTAAGCTTTTTTTCTAGAGAACAATACCCAAGTAAGACCAGGCTACTTTGTGCTAACCAACAAATTAGTAAATCCTACTTTGTTTTATCAGGTATATTAAGAAACTATTATTTAGATGATCAGATAAATGAGCACACCTTAAGCTTTTCAAGTCCTGGATGGTGGATGGCTGACATGTATAGTTTTTTAACTCAAAAGCAAAGCACATCTTATATAGAAGTCCTAGAAGATGCAGATGTATTAATTATAACAGCAGAGCGACGAGATGCCTTGTTTGAGGAGGTCCCAAAAATTGAACGATATTTTAGAATAATAATAGAACGCTCTCTAATTGCTAATCAACAAAGGCTGCTTGATAATCTTAGTCTAACAGCTCAGGAGCGTTATGAACGCTTTAATAAGCGTTATCCTACGATTAAAAATTGCCTAGCTCAAAAACAAATAGCCTCCTATCTTGGAATAACACCTGAGTTTTTTAGTAAAATGAAAAAGAATCTATTAAAAAATAAGTAAAGTAATTTTATTAATCTAAGTTAAGATTACTTAAGTCCTTAAGGCAGTATCTTTGTAAAACAAAAAATATTTGACATGGAAAACATTACTATCTATAAAGCCGATACACGCGGTAAGGCAGACCATGGTTGGTTAAATTCACATCATACATTTAGTTTTGCCTCTTACCAAAATTACCAACGTATGCATTTTGGAGTCTTAAGAGTAGTCAATGATGATATAGTAGCTCCAGACATGGGATTTGGTGAACATCCTCATCAAGACATGGAAATCATATCTATACCTCTTCAAGGTAGCCTAGCTCATAAAGATACTATGGGAAATGTTACAGAAATAAAAGCTGGTGATATTCAGGTAATGAGTGCAGGTACTGGAATTCAACATAGTGAATTTAATCCAAGCAAAGACCAAGATGTACATTTTTTACAAATTTGGATTTTCCCGGACACTCTACATGTACAACCACGATATGATCAGATTACACTAGATAAAGATAATAGACAGAACAAGTGGGATACAATCATTTCCCCAGCTTCAGTAGGTAAAGGTATTTATATACATCAAAATGCATGGTTTAGTCTAGCAGATTTAGAAAAAGGTAAAACTTTATCCTACGACTTAAATGACCCTAACAATGGTATATTTCTAATGGTATTAAGTGGGAGTCTAAATATTCAAGACCTTCAACTAGACAATAGGGATGCAGTAGGGATAACTAATGAAAAACACATAGAATTAACAGCTACCCAAGACTGTGAAATTCTACTAATGGAAATTCCTATGGAACTTCCAGCATATTTAGGACAATAAACAACAAACCATAAAAATAAAAAAGCTCAGACAATATATTATCTGAGCTTTTTTATTTTTAAATACTAACCGTTCTTTAGACTTCTTACCTCCTCAGGAGTTAACAAACGCCATTTTCCTCTTGGAAGATTCCATTTGGTAATTGGTCCGTACATAACGCGATCTACTTTTAGTACGTTATAATCTAAGCTTTCAAAAAGAGCTCTAACTAATTTTACGTTGGACGCCTTTAATTTGATTCCTATTTCAGATTTAGGTTGATCCTCTACATAAGCGATATCTTCAACAAAAACACGCTTTTCATCAATATAAATTCCTTTCTTAACTTTCTCTAAATCATCGTATTTTAAATTTTTATCTAAAGAAATTTGATAAACTTTAGATGAACGTTGATTAGGAGAATTCAACTTTTGTAATAAATCGCTATCATTGGTAAACAACATTAACCCTAAGGTACTTTTGTCCATTCTCCCAACAGGAGCTAATGCAGATTTACTAGCAGATTTAACTAATGAAAGAACATTCTCAGCAGATAACACTTCTTCATTGATTGTAGAGAAACCTTTGGGTTTGTTTAATAAAACATATACCTTTTTTTCGGGTGTAATTAAAGAACCATCAAAGTTCACAACATCACCTGGCTTAACTTTGTATCCCATCTCTGTTACCACAACGCCATTAACCTTCACATTTCCAGAAATGATATAAACATCCGCCTCTCGACGTGAACATACCCCAGAATTACTTATATATTTATTTAAACGAATATCTGAAGATTCCTTTAAACTACCTTTAGTTGTCACATTAGGGTTAGCGTCAAACGGCTGATTCGAGCTAGCTAAAAAGCTTACACCTGAATCTTGCTTCTTTGTTGAAGTAGACTTTGTAAATGGCTTTTTACTGTCATTTTTCTTACTTCTACTAAAAGAAGATTTGTTCTTTTTTGAATTTGACTTACCGTTATTCATAATAAATTATTTTTGCAAAGATAGTTAAACAAAATCTTTATTAAATATACTTTTAACTTTTGTAATTAGTAATTGTTTTTTCTTACCCTAAAATTGCTCGACCGCTTGCAATCACTGAAGGCTTTATTAATACAATAGAAAACACACCAAGTAATATTAAAAGTTTTAGACTTACATGTAGTCGATGATATTGTTTGTAATTACTGGATTTCCATAATCTATACACAAAAACAAACAACACCACTATGCACAGATAAAAATAATAAGCCATATACCCCATTCCCTCATCTTTGATAAGTAGATAAATTGGGATAAGCGTTAAAAAAACTAAGAATGTTATTACTTTTTTTGCAGTATTTTCTCCAAAACGAACGGCAATTGTTTGATAATTATTAAGAAAGTCACCTGGTACATTTTCCATGTCTTTAATTAACTCTCTTATCAAAATAAGTAAGTATAGAAAAAAAGCATGGTAGTAAATTTCGCTGTCTGAACTATTAAAATACATCAAAATACCGAAGAATGGCAAGATAGCTAATAATGAAGCAGTTAAGTTACCTATTACAGGATATTTTTTTATTTTGTGAGAATAAAACCATAGAAGAAAGATATATCCGGCGTAAAAAGCACTAGCATGCCAAGAAACGGGAAGCACCAAGACAACACTTATAAAGTTTAGAGTGAAATAAACCCTTAACTTAGTACCTTGACTAACGTAACGATCTAACTTAGATTTAAAAGGTCTATTAATGCGATCTTTTTCAGCGTCGTAAAAATTATTTATTATATACCCACCAGCAATGGCCAAAGAACTAGCAACAATAATTAAAAATAGTCTCCAATCAAAGATTACATCCCAGGCTCTTTTATGATCTGCTAATAAAAAAACAGATCCTAGATACTGAGCTAATACTATAATAAAAATATTGTACCCTCTAACTACCGAAAACAGACTGAAAATCTTCGCTAAGAGTATTTTGTATTTCCTAGGTATTATTTTCATTCTAAATTAGATTAAACTTTTTAAGCTTCTAATGCTTTTCTTGTATTACTTAGAACTTATATACTAGTTCTAATTTATAATCCTTTAATGCCTGTTTAGCTTTTTCATAATCTGGTGTAAACCCTAAGATATAACCACCACCACCAGAACCACAAAGTTTCAAGTAATAATCATTACTATCGATTCCTTGTTTCCATATTTGATGAAATTTCTCAGGAATCATAGGTTGAAAATGATTCAAAACAACTCTAGAAAGTTCCTTTGTATTGCTAAACAAAGATTTCAGATCACCCTTTAAGAAATTCTCGACACAAGCATCTGTATGCTTTACAAACTGCTCTTTTAACACATGTCTAAAACCTTGATCCTTGAGTTTCTCCATAAAAATAGTTATCATAGGAGCAGTTTCTCCTACAATACCACTATCAATCAAGAAAACAGCCCCTTTGCCATCTACTTGCTGCGAAGGAATTCCTGTTGGTTCAATATTATCTTTAGAGTTAATAAGGATAGGTAAACTCAGATAACTATTTAACGGGTCTAATCCAGAACTAGTACCGTGGAAAAAACTTTCCATAAGTCCAAAAATACTTTTTAAAACTAGTAATTTATCTCTGGTAAGATTTTCTAAAACAGTAATCTTATTTTTTGCATATTTATCATAAATAGCAGCAACTAATGCACCACTACTTCCTACACCGTACCCTTGAGGTATACTTGAATCAAAATACAATCCTCTTTGTACATCATTAAATAAGCTCTCTAAATCAAACTCTACTAAATTAGCATGAGATTGTTGTAAATCTTGTAGATACAAGGCAAAATTATTTAAGCTTTGATTTGATTTCAATGCTACCTCATCTAAGTTTTGCTCCACCTTAAGAGCACCATTATAAAAATTATAAGGTATTGATAAGCCTTTAGAATCTTTAATGATCCCATATTCTCCAAAAAGAAGAATTTTTGAATAAAACAAAGGTCCTTTCATAGTACAAGAGTAATTTACCATACAAAAATACGTATTATATTTTCATTGGAGCTTTATTAGAGTAATTTTTTATAAATATCTGTTTTTGAAACCATAAACGCAATGTCTACAACCATTTTGACAACACTGACCTTTTAAAAAATGGTATAGTTCAGTGAAAACGAAATAGCCATTTTCTATGTAATAATGTACCCCTTCCACCATTTGACTTCTACGAGCTGGAAAATCCATATCTTTACTAATATCGACCATCTGCTCAAACTTTTGTAAACAGGAATTACAAAGGCATTTATGATAAGTCCCAGCAAGAAAGTTTTGGACTTGCGTACTAATTTTAATTTTACTGCAATCACAGTTAGTCACATCTTGAGTATTACACTCGATAGGAACTAAGCAATGAGTACATTTTCTATTTTTCTCCATTATATTATTTCATTGTAGCGAAATTGTAAAATTGCAATCTTCCTATACCTTCTACTTTAAAATCTCGATGATCGTGGCCTGACTGCATTCTTTGTAAATCTACTTTAATAAGATTATCGCCTTTTGCAAGAGGTAACCTAACATAATTAATCTGACTAGGTAGGCTCTGCCAATTTCGAGTATCTGCCTTTTCTGAAAGTAAATTATAGAGCTGTACTCCAAAACCAATACCCTCTAGAAGTTGATTACTATTACCATTACTACCATTATTCTTAGCTACAGCTTTGATAGAATATTCTGCTGATTTTTTAACCGCCATGCGTGTTAATATTTTACTTAACTCCTTTGCAGATCTCTCCTTTAGAGTTGAAACAGCCAAATTATCAACATCTTCTACTAATTCAAAATTATAGCCTACACCATTATTTACACTAGCTACTGCTCGCAGATAAGGTCGCATTATAGATAAATATTTAGGATAAGCAATGTTTAAACTATGTACGTTATTTAGAGAAGTTCCACCAGAAATACCCAAATCTACAGGGATCATTATCCCAAGAGCATTTGTAAAAAACAAACTACCACTATCTCCCTTAACTAAAGCAAACATCATATCTTCTTGCTCTTTGATTGGAGCCAGTCCATTCTCCCAAAAAATTACCAGATCACCACCTTCACTAGGTTTTTCATAGGTAAATTTTGTATTAAACTGTTTTTGAAATTGACTTAACTCACCATTAAAACCAAGTAAATAGGCCATTCGCATAACGTCGTTTTGCAGTATTTTAGGCATACTAACTCCATAATAGATTCCATTTGGTGCAGAGTTATATACCTCTACTGCATTACGATAAGAGATAAACGCATCATTATAATTCTTATCATACTCATAAATTAACCCTTGCAATATCAAGGAAAAGGCATCTTTAGAATACCTTGTAGACTTTTCTTTATACTTATCGCCTTGTGCGTAATTTTGTAGACTTATTCTTCTTGCTTCCACTACAGCTTCTTGTATTTGTCCCAAATACATATAATTTAAAGCTTTGTAATAATGTAACATAAAGATTTCAAACTCTTCTCCTTTATAGTTTTGAGACATCGAGTTTAAAACTAACCCCACAACAACGTCCGAAGTAGAACTAAGTCCATCTTCAATTAATAAATCTGCTTTGTTCAAATAATCATTACTAAGAGCATACTCACCACGCAAGTGCATAAGTCTACCCATCTCCATATCATATAATAACTTATTTCTAGGCTTTTGCAAAAGCTTATTTCTTTCCAATGATTTTTGTGCAGCATCTAAGTCACCCATACTAACCTGGTTATAATACTCAGTAATTCTTTGATTATAAGAAGCACATCCAAACAAGAAGAACACCAGTATAAAAAATACTGATGTTCTCTTAATTATAGAAATTAACTGGTTCGAAACCATTTGTATCTATTTTAGTTTTTAACGTATTTGGCAATTTTCTTATCCCCAATCCATACTACTTCACCACTTTGAATATCTGTAAGCTCCAAATTAACCTGGTAGTATACTACTTTTTTCTTTTTATGAGAATCTACAATAGAATTAATAGAACCTTGTAACATAAAATCCGCTCCATTTTCTAAACCAAATTTCTTCATCGTAGACACAGAAGAATTGCTTTGTTGATCAGCTCTCTCTCCTCTTAATTCTTCTCTTTTTTGTCCACCCTGCACAAGACGAACACGCTGACTTTGAATAAAAGCTTGCTCTACATCTTTTACAAATGTTTCTGCATCGATATGCTCATGACTCTTATTGTAAACCATTCCAACAATAACTACTGGCTTGTTGCCATTATGTTTTTCTTGAAAATTTCCAATCCAAGGTCCTTCTAATATTTGTTTAGTCATTTGCTGAGCTACCTCTCTTGAATCAGAGTTATTCCAACGACCACTAAGATCTATAGTCTCCTCAGTACTAATACGTGTAACTTGACGACCACAAGAAGTAATAATTAACCCACTTAAAGCAAAGATAGCGGCTAACGCGATACGTTTTATTTGCATATTTTTTATATTAATTGTTTTTTTTTATTAAATAGAAAACCACCAATTTCCGGTACGGAATCCTACGTTGGGTCTCCACCAATTATTAGCCCAATTATTGGCATAATAATTATTATAGTAACCTCCAGAATATCCATTGTAGTAATTTCTAGAATATTTTGCTTTCTCCATGCGCAGCTCATGGCGCCATAGTCTTCTTTGATCTTTGCGCTCTTGTTTTGCTTCAAACCAATCATAGGCTTTATATGTATCTTGAAAAGTTGTCCCCTCCCCTTTGGTAAGAGAATCTGCAACAGACAAGTAATAATGCATACTATTTCTATAGTTAGGATTTTGATCCTGAGCCAACTCTTGTGCAAAACCTTTGATAGAGAATAATGGACTCACACAAAATAAAGCGATCAATAACAATTTGCCTTTCATAATCTTAATTTTTAGGATTATATCTATTTCGTTGTATAAAGATACTAAAAATATTAATTCTCTTTAGATCCCAAGCCTATTTTATCTTCAATAAATTGACCATTTTCACAAAATTTAACTAATCTATCTTCTACAAAAGTCATAATCTGTTCTTTAAAAGCAAGTGGAAATAGCAAATGGACATTTGCCCCAGCATCCAAAGTGAAACAAACAGGTATTTTTGTACTCTCACGGAACTCCCAAATACTTTCGATTATTTGTAAAGTATTGGCCTTAAAAAGGATAAAATAAGGCATAGAAGTCATCATCATAGCGTGTAAAGTTAAAGCCTCACTTTCAACCAATGAGATAAACTTATCTAAGTCTCCTTGTATCAAAATCTGCTTAAGAGCACTTAAGTTTTCATGGGCTTGTTCAAATCTTTTTTGAGCAAAAGGATGGTTATGCATCAACTCATGACCAAGAGTACTAGAGACTTGTTTTTTCCCCTTATCAACCAAGAGAACCACATCACAATAATCATGAAAATTCTCATGTAAACAATACGGAAACTCAACTCCAAATAAATCACTACTTCCAGCAATATCATTTTGCTGACCCCAAACCACTACTTTTCCCTCAATACTACGGCAGGCGCTTCCAGAGCCTAAACGTGCTAAAAAGGAAGCTTTCTTATTAAAAAAATCCTTTTCCATCGCTGGATTTAACTCTTTCTCTAAACTCATAATATTTACAGCTAAGGCAGCCATAGCAGAAGCAGAAGATGCAATTCCAGAGGAATGAGGAAAAGTATTTTGTGTATGAATAGTAAACTTAAAATATTTTATATAAGGACAATATTTTTCAATACGCTGAAAGAACTTTGCTACTTTTTCATTAAAAGAAGCTTTTAGTTGTCCATGGAAAAACAATTCAAACTCTACACTATCGCCTTGCTTGGAAACATACTCCAATCTAGTTATAGTCTTACAGTTATTCAAAGTAAAACTTAACGAAGGGTTTGCTGGAATTTGATTATTCTTCTTACCCCAATACTTTACTAGTGCAATATTACTAGGTGAGCTCCACGAAAACTCACCTTTTAAATTTGGATTATATTCAACTGGCGATTTATAAATAAATTCTTCTATATTCATTTTAAATTATTTTCAACTTTACACAAAAATACTATCTTTTTATAACTTTTAAAGACAAGACAAGCTCATTGCAAGTAACACTATGACTCCCTGTGATAAGTAAAAGAAAAACTATACATACACAAGAGTCAAAACAAAGCTCATCTATTGCTCTTTGTTTGGTACAACTCGATACAATTCTATTACCTTTTGGACCTGCTTACGACATTGAAGGCTTATATAACTATAGCTTACAGGCAAACTAAACATAAACATTGGATTCTCAGGGAAACTATTATCACTTCTAAAAAGAACAAAATTACCACCGACAGCATTTCCATGCTCGATCCATTCTTGGTAATTATAATAATCCGGAGAATTTCGTCTTTGACGTACTACAATTAAAACGTCATGCATATCTTTCCAAAGAATAGTCTTATTTTTAAATAAACTCTTATAATGCACTCCACTTTCATCTATAGTTACATGCATACACAAGCATTTATAAAGAAAAACTAGGAAAAGAAAAAACAAGACAACCCCCAAGCACTTGGCTAAAATATTTCCAAAAACAAACAAGTAAAAGGACATACTAAAAAAAGGTCCTAAAGCTAATAGTAATAATAAAATACGACTAGTCGCACTATAATAACTGAATTTCATATATAATCTATTTGTTAAACTCCTCCACTATACTTCTAGCAGCTATAAACCCAGTGGTCCAAGCATTTTGAAAATTAAAACCTCCGGTAATAGCATCAATATTAATAACTTCACCGGCAAAATAAAGATTGCTTAATACTTTACTTTGCATAGTTTTGAAATTAATTTGTTTTAAATCAATTCCACCAGCCGTAACAAATTCGTCTTTAAAAGTACTTTTACCATTAACTAAATATTGTCCTTGAGTAAGTTCTTTAACTAATTTGCTTAATTGCTTATTATTTAATTCTGCCCAAGTAGCATCTTTTGAAATATCACAATACAACACTAAACTCTCCCAAAGTCTATTTGGCATATCAACAAAACAACGCTTAATCACATTCTTCCTTGCGTGCTCTATTTTTAATTCTTGTAGCACCTTTAGCATAGTGTCATAATCATGTTGTGGCTGCCAGTTAATCTCTATAGTAAAATTATATTGTTTTTGTTCCAATATTCTAGCTCCCCAAGCCGATAAACGAAGAATTCCAGGGCCACTCATACCCCAATGAGTAATCAGTACAGGACCTTGTGCTTGTAATTTAGTAGAAACTACACTAACGTCTGCTAATTGAGCAACCCCCATTAAATCCTTAATACGCTTATCTTTAATATTAAAAGTAAATAAGGAAGGTACCGGCGCAACAATATCATGACCTAAATCTTCGATAAGCTGCCACATTTTTGGATTACTTCCTGTGGCTAACACAATTTTACTAGCCTGATAACTTCCTTTGATTGTATCAATTTTCCAAGAGTTTTCTTTCTGAAATAACCCTGTAACACTACAACTAGAAATCAAGTCTATTTTCCACTTATTTGCTAAGTTTAAAAAACAATCTATAATGGTTTGAGAACTATCTGTTATTGGAAACATTCTACCATCCTGTTCCATTTTCAGTTCCACTCCATATTGAGCAAACCATTCAATAGTATCGCCACTACAAAATTGATGGAACGGACCTAATAATTCCTTTTCTCCTCTTGGATAAAACTGAGTTAACTCCTTAGGATCAAAACAACCATGAGTAACATTACACCTTCCACCTCCACTTACTTTAACTTTGGTAAGAAAATCTTTACCGCGTTCTAAGATGGCTATTTTTAGACTTGGATTGAGTCTTGCTATGTTTAATGCGGTAAAAAAACCTGCTGCTCCTCCCCCAATAAGAATAACGTCGTAATTCATTTAATTCTATTTTTTACTATTTTGATAGTAAGTTCACTTTTTTATGTTCAGCTAAAAAATTATCTTTACCATCACAAAGATACTTACTTACGATCGCATAAGTACCATTGTTAATTTAAAGAATATGAAAAAACTACCCTTTTTAGCCCTACTTGCATTATTCACTATGTGTAAATCAACAAAGCACATTTCATCTAAAGATGATAATACTTCCAATATAGAGGCTTTAAAAGAAAATGATAAAAATCATTTAGAAGAGGAAGACGAACTAGAAGTCTTTGATTTACCGGATTACGCTCAGATTAGAGATGACTTTCGTTCGGTAAGCGAATCTACCAAAGACACCTACTTAAAGGGAATGAGAGCCCAAAGTGAAAACTATTCTGTAGTGATTTTAACCCAGGGATATAAAGGTGAAAATATAAGTGTTAAAAACGAAAATGAAACCTTTTACAATGCAATGACCATGAGCGACCTATCAACAGGAATAGCTAAATCTATACGCATTGATAACTCTCTAGATTTTACCGTATGGGATAACTACACTAAAGGCGAAGTAATTATTGAAAATGAATTAGCTAAAAAGTTCAAGTTTATTTACATTATGAAAAATAATTCAAATAAAAACACACCTTTTAAAGTAACTTATAGCAACACACTACGTCCTGTAAGATAACATTTACAACTTAAACATCAACGAGCTTTAGAAAATCAACTCTAAAGCTCGTTGGCGTTAATACGATATTTTTATTCTTATACAATAAAATCCTCATAATTAATAATAGTAGTATACCCTTTAGAGTGAAAATATTTTGTTGGATTAATTTCACTGGCAACCAAAATAAAATCTCCACCCCATGCACCTAAACTTTTAATAGCGCCAGGGAAATCACTAAATAAAAGACATTTTACTTGGGGTTGTTCAATTATATCAGAGATAATCTTTTCATGTACTTCCATTAGATCCATGAACTCCGGTAAGAATCTACATTCACTCATCTTCTGACCTATAGCATTAATTGATTCAATACTATGCTTAAAATCAGAATCTTTGCATTTCTTTTTTTGATTATAATGAACTATTGCTTCTTTGCTAGATTGTTTTTGATTTAAATAAACAAAATATAAGTTTTTAGTGATATTAGAATCTAGAGTTGCTTTTTCTACCACTGGGGTAAAATTTTTACGTGTGAAAAAAATAGGCGTTTTCGAATTAGCACATGCTATATCATATCCACTCCCCTTGAAAGAGTACTCTAATAATTGATATGGATTAACTTTGAACCAACTAGCAATATTATTAATCCAAGTTGAAGAGGTGCCTAATCCCCAAAGACGCTCAAAAGTAAGGTAACACTCTATTTTAAATCCACCTTGCTCTTTCAGAAAGCTAGGATTTAACTGGTGAGCTGCAGACAAAACTTCAAATAATGTAGTATAAAATTTACTAGCACCTAATTTTTGTCTTTGTTCCATAATGTGATTAATTTGAACTTCTTCCTCTAACCAGAGCTGACCATCTACATTAAAGCTTTTCCAGTAAATTATAGGCTCTGTTATTGTATGCACTAGCATTCTTTGTCCTTTTTTACAAGGTAGAGCTAAAGCCCTAACTCCATCTAGAACTAAATATTCACCACTAAGTAAGACCTTTGCATGACTGAAGTATTCCTCTTTCATAACTAGCTACGTAATATTTCCAAATAATCAACAACTGCGCTATGAGTTACAACCTTATTCTGAAAATGTTCTAAAACACTTTGTTTCTCATATTTGTCTGCTCCGAATTGATTCAATATATTATTAAGGTGCATTTTCATATGACCTTTCTGAATACCAGTGGTGGTTAAAGACTTTACTGCAGCAAAATTCTGTGCTAATCCAGCCACAGCAATTATTTGCATTAACTCCTTAGCATCAGGATTCTCTAAAATCTGTAAAGCTACTTTTACCATTGGATGCAAAGATGTTAAGCCGCCAACGGTGCCCACCGCTAAAGGAAGATCAATCCAAAAAGAAAAAATCCCATCTTCCACCTTAGCATAAGACAAACTTTTATATAGACCAGTTTTACAGGCATAAGCATGAACTCCGGCTTCAATTGCTCTAAAATCATTCCCTGTAGCTAGAACCACAGCATCAACGCCATTCATCACTCCTTTATTATGAGTAACAGCACGATAAGGTTCTACAGAAGCTATATCTACAGCTTGCACAAATTTTTGCCCAAACAATACCGGATCCTCTATATCAGCACTTTTAAGATCTTCAACTGGACAACTTACACTTGCTCTAACCACACAATTTGGAACGTAATTAGAGAGTATGCTCATGATAACATCGATACTTTGCTGAGCTACCAAAAATTCCTGGTAATTCTCTGCCTTATATTTCAAAGTAGCGGCTATTTGTTCTAAGCAAGAGTTAATAAAGTTAGCCCCCATACTATCTTTGGTTTCGAAGCTAACATGTAATTGATAGTAGTTTGCCAAATCTTGGGTTTTATCTATGAGCTCAATAGAGGATATTCCACCGCCTCGCTTTTGCATATTCTGGGTGATACTCTGAGTATCAGTTAAGAAATCCCCTTGAATACCCGCGATAAATTTTTCAAGTTTACTTTTATCTCCTTCAAACATAAAGTGTACTTGTCCAATTTTTTGCGTACCTAAAACTTCTGCTTTAAATCCACCTCTTTTACTCCAATATTTGGCAGATTTAGCTGCTGCTGCAACCACAGAGCTTTCTTCAATTACCATTGGAATAGTATACTGCTTACCATTAATTAAAAAATTAGGAGCCACACCAAAAGGCAAATAGAAATTAGTAATAGTGTTTTCGATAAATTCGTCATGAAGCTTTTGTAATTCCGCATCTTGATTCCAGTACTTTTGTATGACTTGTTGTACTTCACTAGAATCTTGAAAATAAGTTTTTGCTATCCAGTTAATTTTCTCAAGCTTACTTAACTTAGAAAAACCATTTATATTACCTTGCATAAGTTTCTATTTTTAAAGGACAAATATAACTTAAATCTATACTAGATAAAAATTCTTATAAACTTACAATTACACCTAACTTTCTAAGTTATCTATACCTAATACAGCATTCGAGGGTAATTTTTATCGTATTGTTAGTTAATCCCTAAAATAAATTGGGCTAAATGATATTTTTTGTTTAAAATTGAAAGTTTTTTGAATCATAACAACAATGAAATACTCTAACCTAACCCTATTACTGTGCATTATGGTAGCCCAATTTACTTTTGCACAAAAGAAAATCCAACAAGAAGAACTATGGAATGGCACCTTTAGAACAAAAGTGATGCAGTCTGTAAATGCAATGGAAAACTCTAATCACTATACTAGAATAGAGAGTGATGATGACAACAACCAAGAAATTAACTTATATAGTTTTGAAACCCTAGAGAAGGTTAAGACCTTGTTTTCTACAGCAGATCATACTACAATTTCCTCGATAGCATCCTATATATTCGACAACAAAGAACAACAAATTTTATTAGGGACTAATCCTACTCCAATTTATAGACGTTCAGTATTAGCGGATTATTATCTATTTAATCCACAGGATGACTCATTTATTAAGATAGCCGATCATAAAATATTACAACCTACTTTTTCAAATGATGCTAAAAAAATAGCTTACGCTTATCAAAATAATTTATTCATCTATGATATAGCCACAAAGACAACAACTACTGTAACTACTGACGGTCAAAAAAACCATATTATAAATGGTATCTCTGATTGGGTATATGAAGAAGAGTTTGGTATTGTTCGAATGTTTGACTGGAGTAAGGATTCTGACAAATTGGCCTATGTTAAATTTGATGAGACACAAGTACCAGAATATTCAATGGATATATATGGTAGTGGTTTATATCCTAGCCAACAAACTTTTAAATATCCCAAAGCTGGAGAAAACAACTCTATAGTTTCTCTACATATTTACGATATTAAAGCACAACAAACACAAAAAGTTGATCTAAGTGAATTTCACGACTTTTACATACCACGTATAAAGTGGACTAATGATAACAAATACCTTAGTGCCCAGATTATCAACAGACATCAAAATGATCTAAAACTATTCTTTATTGATTCAAACAACTTAAAGAAGACCTTGATTCTAAACGAAACAGATCCTGCTTACGTTGATATTCAAACGATAAGCTTTCAAGATAACAACGATTTTATTTGGCTAAGTGAAAGAGACGGTTTTAATCATTTATACTACTATAATAAAGATGGAAAGCTAATCAATCAAATTACAAAAGGGGATTGGGAAGTTTCTAATTACTATGGAGTAGATACAAAAAATAAAAAAATATACTATCAATCAGTAGAAAAAGGGCCTAGATATAGAGATATATACTCTATTAATTTAGATGGTAAGAACAAAAAACAACTTTCCTCTGAAACTGGAACTAACTCGGCGATATTTAGTCCTAATTTCGACTTATTTATAAACATTCATTCTTCGACAAGTTCAGCACCTTCTTATACTTTAAAACAAAGTAAGAATGGTAAAGTAGTTAAGGAGATCTTAAACAATAAAGAGTTAGAGCAACAAATTCTACCTTATAATTTACCACAAAAGGAATTTTTAGAAATACCAACTACAGATGGAACTCTTCTAAATGCTTGGATGTTCAAGCCAGCAGATTTTGACTCAACAAAACAGTATCCTGTATTTATGTACCAATATAGTGGTCCTGGTAGCCAAAATGTTGCTGACAAATGGAACGACACCAATGATTACTGGCACGCTATGCTTACTCAAAAAGGATATATTGTAGTTACAGTAGATCCAAGAGGTACAGGATTCAGAGGAGCTGATTTTAAAAAAATAACTCAAAATGAATTAGGTAAATACGAGGTAGAAGACCAAACCAATGCGGCAAAATATCTAGGGAACCTTTCTTATGTAGATAAAAGTAGAATAGGAATTTGGGGATGGAGCTATGGTGGTTTCATGTCTTCTAATTGCTTACTACAATCACCCGATGTATTTAAACTAGCCATTGCAGTAGCTCCAGTAACTAATTGGAGATATTATGATAGTATCTACACCGAAAGATATATGAAGACTCCACAAGAAAACCCATCTGGATACGACACAAACTCTCCCGTGACTTATGCAGATAACCTTAAGGGAAGATATCTTCTAATACACGGTACGGCTGATGATAACGTACATGTCCAAAACTCTATGTCTATGATTGAAGCCCTAGTGCAACATAACAAAGATTTTGACTGGCTGATTTACCCTGATAGAGACCATGGTATCCATGGAGGAAACACAAGAATGCAGCTATACAATAAAATGACAAATTTCGTAATTGAAAACTTATAAATCTTCTTTTAAACAATTACTTAACTTTACTTAACTCAAAATAAACTAATTAAAAATGGCAGTAGAAACTTCTACCAAACCAAGTCTTTTTGAATCAAAAGTGCTAGGACATCCCTCAGGACTTTTTGTATTATTTTTCACAGAAATGTGGGAGCGCTTCTCCTTCTATGGAATGCGTGTTTTATTAATCCAATTTTTAACTGCCAAAGTATTATTTGACAATCCTTATTCGGGTTGGGGTTGGTCTGCAGAACAAGCAGGTGCTCTTTACGGTACTTATGCGATGCTTTTATATTTAACACCAATTGTTGGGGGTATTATAGCAGATAAATATATCGGATCTAGATGGGCTGTAATTATTGGGGCAATCATAATGACAATTGGACATGGTGCAATGGCTTTTGATGCAAAAATCATGTTCTTTATTGGTTTAGCATGCTTAGTCTTAGGTACAGGTTTTTTCAAACCTAACATGCCATCAATGCTAGGTGAAATGTACAAATACTTACCAGAGAAAAAAGACTCTGCATATACCATCTTTTACATGGGGGTAAACTCTGGTGCATTCTTCGGGATGATGCTTTGTGGTTATATCGCGGAAACAAAAGGGTGGCACTATGGATTTACTTTAGCTGGTATTTTCATGCTTTTAGGGACGATCCAATTCTGGCTAGCAAAACCATTGTTTGGTAATGTTGGAACTATTGACAAAACTTCTGCCCAAACTGAGCCTACACAAGAAGAATTAAAAGAAATTGAAGAAACTAAAAACCCTTATACTCTTAAAGATTATTTCATAATTGGGTTTGTTGCAATCATTGGTTTACTATATGCCTTTAATGATCCTTTATCTCAAAATGGAGTAATTGACATATTTCAATTCTTAGATACCTCCTTTTTAAGAGGACAAAACCTAGTGGCTATAATTGCCCTACTAAGCTTTATTTACTTAGTAGTTTCCAGAATTCTTAGATATGGTTCTATCATTAGAGACAGAATGTTTGCTGTAATTATATTAGCGTTCTTTGTAATGTTCTTCTTTATGAGTTTTGAACAAGGAGCTACCTCTTTAGTACTTGTAGCTAGAGATTACGTAGATAGGGACCTACAAGGGGGCGCATTGACTATTTTCAATATAGTAAATACTGCATTGACTATTATTCCATTAATAATTATATCATGGGTATTAATTCTACTTGCTAAGGCAACTTGGAAGAAAATTGCATTATCAAATATTATTTTATTGGTTTGTTTTATTGGAATTTGGGCTTTAGCAATTTGGATGCTTAATACAGAGTACTCTAGAGAGACTTCACAAATCACAGTATCATGGTTCTCTATTTTGAACTCGTTTTTCATTATATCTTTAGCTTCGAGTGTATCGAAACTATGGGACTCTAAATACAATCCATCGGCAGCCTTTAAATACGGCTTTGGTTTAATTTTAGTAGCTATCGGGTTTTTAATTTTAGGCCTAGGATCTCAAGGAATGCAAGAAGGTGTAAAAATGTCTATGATATTCTTAGTTTTAACATATCTATTCCATACATTAGGAGAATTATTTATTTCACCTGTTGGACTTTCTTACGTTTCTAAATTAGTTCCTGCTAAAATGCTAGCTTTTATGTTCGGTATGTGGTACTTAGCATTAGCAATCGCACAGAAATTCGCTGCGATTTTGGGTAGTCAAATAGAAGTTATTAAAGAGACTTATTCTCTTAGCCACTTCTTTTTCCTATTCACATTAATACCAGCCCTAGCCGGAGTATTAGTAATACTGTTAAATCCAATGTTAAAAAAATTAATGCACGGGGTACGCTAAGAGTCTGCCCAGTATTACATAATTAATAATTACCAATGAGTCAAACACAAACATTAGAACAAATCCAAAATTTCTCAGGAAAGTATCCTAAGCAAATTTGGAGTTTATTCTTCTCAGAAATGTGGGAGCGTTTCTGCTTCTATGGAATGAGAGGAATGTTGATAATCTTCATGATTTCTCAACTTCAACTTGCAGAAGAACAAGCAAATCTTCAATATGGATCAATCCAAGCCTTTGTTTATGCTTTTACCTTCTTAGGAGGTCTTCTAGCTGATAAAATATTAGGTTTTAGAAAATCACTCTTCTGGGGAGGTCTTCTAATGATTACAGGAAGTTTAATTTTAGCTTACGACCCTGGGTCATTTTTCTTTGTTGGAATTGCCTTTACAGTAATTGGAACAGGATTCTTTAAACCAAATATTTCAACGATGGTCGGAAAACTGTACAAAAAAGGAGATAGTCGTACAGACGCAGGTTTCTCTTTATTCTATGCAGGTATCAACCTTGGAGCTTTAATTGGTGGATATGTATGTATTGCTATAGGAAAAGGTAGCTTATTTGCTTCTTATATACCAGCAGATAAAACATGGAATGTAGCTTTTGGATTAGCTGCATTTGTAATGATGATTAGTTTAATCAACTTTATCTTAACTAAAAAATCTTTAGGCCCAATTGGACTTCAACCTATGCAAATAGGGAAAAATGGAGAGCAAACTAAAATGCCTTTCTGGAAAGAATTAGCTACATACCTTGCTACTTTCGCAATGATACCTTTAGTGATTTTAATGGTAGATAATACAGAGTATACAAACTACTTTATGATTATCGTAGGGCCAGCTGCACTTTTGTACTTATTTTACGAAATGACTAAGCTTAACAAAAGTGAACGAAAAAAGATATTCGCAGCACTAATATTCATTGTCTTCTCTATTTTATTCTTTGGTATTTATGAGCAAGCTGGAGGCTCTTTGAGTATCTTTGCTTCAAAGAACTTAAATTCTGACCTTCTGGGAATGCACTTAGATCCAAATGGGGTAAATAACTCAGGAGGTGCTTTCTTTATTATTTTTATCGCACCACTTTTAGGTTTACTTTGGATCTATTTAAATAAAAAAGGCATTGAACCAAATACAATCATAAAATTTGGTTTAGGTTTCTTACTTTTGGGAGCAGGATACTACGCATTATTCGCTACAAAATTCTTCGCTACACTACAAGGAATTACTTCTCTAGACTTCTTTACATTAGCCCTGTTAATTATTACTTTAGGAGAGTTATGTTTATCGCCAATTGGGCTTTCAATTATGACTAAACTATCGACGGCTAACTTACAAGGAATGATGATGGGAATGTGGTTCTTAGCTAGTGCTTACGGACAATATGTAGCAGGACTAATTGGTGCTGCAATGAGTAAAAGTGCAGTTGTCTCTACTGGTGCAGATCCAAATTATGAGGCTTTAATAGCTTTTACAAATGGATATAAACAATTAGGACTATATGCTGTAGTAGCAGGTATAATTCTTATACTAATTTCACCATATATTAAAAAATTAATGCAAGAGGTGAAGTAATTCATCTTTTGCCATTTATATATTTACACTTTTAAACATGGAAAAAAGCACTGGAGCAAATCCAAACTTCTTTGACACGAAAGTTCTAGGGCATCCCTCAGGATTATTTGTATTATTTTTCACAGAAATGTGGGAAAGATTTTCCTTCTATGGAATGCGCGTTCTTTTAATTCAATTCTTGACAATGTCAGTTATTGGACTAAATCCAGGGTGGCAAATGTCCATAGTGGATGCAGGTTCTATTTTTGCAACTTATGCAATGCTATTATATATTACACCTATTTTTGGTGGTATTATCGCCGATAAATACATAGGCTATAGATGGGCAGTACTTATAGGTTCTTTACTTATGACCTTAGGACATGCCTCGATGACCTTCGAGTCTCCATTCTATATGTATTTAGGTTTAGCTCTTCTAGTTGCTGGAACTGGTTTTTTTAAACCAAACATGACTTCTATTCTTTCCGAAATGTACAAAAGTTTCCCTGAGAAAAAAGATGGAGCATATACTATCTTCTACATGGGAGTAAATACTGGAGCATTCTTTGGGATGATGCTTTGTGGATACATAGGAGAGAGAATTGGATGGCACTACGGTTTTGGATTAGCTGGAATTTTTATGTTACTAGGTACTTTACAATTCTGGTTAGCTAAACCAATTTTTGGAAACATTGGAAAAATTCCAAACAAAGAAAATAAAGAAGATCAAAGCGAGCCTGAAACTACTATTGTTAAAAATTCAGATGGTACAACTACAGTAGAGGTAGAAAAGTCAAACCCTTTTACAAAAAAGGATTATATTTTAATAGTATTAAGTACAGTAATTGGTTTCCTATATGCATTCGATGATCCTTTTAGAGTCATTGGTGGTTTTGGATTATTTCCAGATACTATTTTTGGGTTAGATGGAAAAACAGTTGGAATCGTTTTTGGACTTATTATCTTTCTATATTTAGTAATCTCGAGAATTACCCGCTATACTAGGATTGTTAGAGATAGAATGATTGCAGTGATCATCTTTGCATTCTTTACTATTTTCTTCTGGATGAGTTTTGAGCAAGGTGCCACTTCTCTAGTAATTTTCGCTAGAGATAATACACAACGTATCTTAACTGGTACAATGGCTACTACCTTTAATATTTTCAACTTATTATTAACAGTTGTTCCCTTACTGATTGTAAGTTATGTTCTTATTCTTTTAGCTAAACAAACCTACAAGAAAGCATTTATGTCTAACGTAATCTTAGCTATTACTTTCTTGGGAGTTTGGGGAGCTGCGGTTTGGATGCTAAACCGTGATTTTTCTTCTCATTCTTATGAGATAGCATATCGCGCTATTCAAACTAAAGTAATGGATGAATCAGGAAAACATCAAGTAAATGAGCACGGTGACTTACTATACAACTATGTCCCTGTGAGTAAAAATTACATTGCTACACCTGGGCAAACCATAGTTGATCATAATGCCATTGTTGCAGATCAAAATGTCTTAACAAAAGGCACTTCAGTTATTATGTATGAAGAGCTAGGTAAATTCCATATCATTGATCAAAAGCAAGAGAATAAATTAATACAAGATTATAAGGAATTTGATAGAGAACCAGAAATTGTACAAGGAATTGTACAAGACACCAAGGATAATCAAGTCGAAATAACAGCTTCTTGGTTCTCGATATTAAACTCGTTTTTCATTATAGCTTTTGCATCTTTGGTTTCTAAATTATGGGATTCTAAATACAATCCACCAGCAGCGGTAAAATACGGTTTAGGATTAATTATTATGGCAGCAGGATTTGGTATATTAGCTTATGGTTCTCATGGAATTGGACAAGACACAAAACTGTCTATGCTTTGGTTAGTATTCGCGTATTTATTACATACTTTAGGAGAGCTATTCTCTTCACCAGTAGGTCTTTCTTATGTTTCAAAGTTAGTACCTGCTAGAATGATAGCACTTATGTTTGGAATGTGGTATCTTGCAATCGCGATTGGTAATAACTTAGCTGCTAAACTAGGAGGTCAAATAGAAGTAATCACTCAACAATATTCACTTTCTACCTTCTTCTTAATCTTTACAATAGTGCCTATTGTTGCAGGTATATTAGTTATCGCACTAAATCCAGTGTTGAAGAAATTAATGCACGGAGTAAAATAAAATTTAAATTTAATAATAGATTATATGAGAAAAATATTTCTTTTATTTACCGTATGTCTTCTTAGTTTTACTTCTTATTCTCAAGAAGTAAACTGGTTGTCCTTTGACGAGGCAATACAGGCGCAGAAAAAAAATGGTAAACCTATTTTCATGGATGCCTACACGGCTTGGTGTGGACCTTGTAAAATGCTAGATAAAAATACTTTTCAAGATCCTGCAATTGCAGAACTTATAAACACTAAATACAACGCAGTGAAGTTTGATGCAGAGGGGACTGAAGTTATTAATTACAAAGGGCAACAATACACTAACCCAGATTATGACTCAAATAGAAAAGGAAGAAATGCTACACATGAATTCACTCGTTTTTTAAATATTCCTGGCTATCCTTCTATGGTAGTTTTTGATAAAGATTTAAATGTTAACGATGTTATTGTAGGATATAAAACTCCGGAGGAATTATCTCCATTGTTGTAGCTAAAAACAATAATTAATATAAAAAATACCCCAAAAAAGCTTTTGGGGTATTTTTTGTTTTATAATAATTGATATTCAATATTAAATACTCTGAAATTCTAAGACACGGTTGATTTGAACAAATCTACTGCGATAATAATTTTCTTTAGTAGAAGAAACTATCACACCTTTTGAGGTAGAGGAGTGTATAAACTTAATTTCATCCTTTAAAACTTCCGTAATAATACCCACATGGTTAATTCTACTACCTTTAGTTTTAAAGAAAATCAAATCTCCTTTTTGTGCTCTATCCTTTTTAATTGTTTCTCCTACCTTAGCCATATCGACAGAACGGCGCGGAAGATTCACAGTAGTCTGTGCAAAGGCATTAATAACTAACCCCGAACAATCTATCCCATTGTTGCTGGTACCACCATAGCGATAACGAACACCATAAAAATCAAAGGCTGAATTAATCACTTGACTAGAAACATAGGAGCCTTCTAATTGTCTTTGCTGACTTTCGTAAATAAATTGCTCTAATAAGGCATCTAATTGTTTTTGCAGTTCTTTATCGTGCTTCGTACTTTGGGCTAAAATGATGGTCTTATCCTTATCTTGATCAACACCAAGATAATCATTAGATATTCCACTAGCCTGTGCCCCACAGACACTATTGGCTACAAAGAAAGTAGCACAGAAAGTTTTTGTCGCTAAACCAATTAACTTTGCCATAGTACAAATTTATTTATTCTTAGTCTGTATGTTATCTATAATTTCTCTGGCAGTAACTTCACTTGCACCACTACCACCTAATCTAGCAATTAGCTGATCGTATTGCTCAATTAATATAGATCGGTAACTAGGATCTAGTAACTTATTTAGCTCCTTTTTAATCCTGGTTGGGTTACAATCCTTTTGAATTAATTCTACCACCAGCTCTTTATCCATAATAAGATTCACTAAAGATATGAATTTCAAGGTAATAATTCGCTTTGCAATCTGAAAAGAAATTTCATTACCTTTATATAATACTACTTGTGGCACCTTAAATAAAGCCGTTTCTAAAGTTGCAGTACCACTAGTTACTAAAGCAGCATATGCTAAATTCAAAAGTGCATAAGTCTGATTAAACACAACCTTAATGTCCTTATCACCAATAAATTGTTGATAAAATTCTATTGTTTGACCAGGAGCTCCAGCTATTATAAATTGATATTGTGGATAATCATCCACCACAAGAAGCATCTGCTCTAATAATTTACTGATTTCTTGTTTTCTACTTCCTGGTAAAAGAGCAATAATTGGCCTTGAATCAAGGTGATTCTGTTTTAAAAAATCATCATGATAACTAAGCTTATAATTGTCGATTGCATCAATTAAAGGATGTCCAACAAAACTAACAGGAAAATTATGCTTATTCTGGTAAAAATCCTTCTCAAAAGGCAAGATAACATACATGTAATCTACATCTCTTTTAATAGCCTTAATTCTATTTTCCTTCCACGCCCAAATTTGTGGAGAAATATAATAATGCGTAGGAATACCTATTTTTTTTGCCCATTTTGCAATACGCATATTAAATCCAGGATAGTCAATAAAGATTAAAACATCTGGTTTAAATGCCAATATATCTTTTTTACAAAAAGATATATTCTTTAAAATGGTGCCTAAATTCTGGATTACTTCTACGAACCCCATAAAGGCAAGGTCTTTATAATGCTTAACTAAAGTCGCACCTTGGCTTTGCATTAAATCTCCACCCCAACATTGAATCACAGCATTGGAATCATTTGCTTTAATCGCTTTAATTAAATTTGACCCATGTAAGTCTCCGGAAGCTTCTCCTGCTATAATATAATATCTCATCTACATTACAAGGGTTACGAATGTTAAAATAATAACTGCTAAAATACAGCCATTTGCGTAATTATCTAATTTTCTATTTATAAAAATACTAAATAATAGTAAATTAAAAATAGAACCTATAGCAATTATCTTTCCAAGCATTTTAGATTTTATGATAAAATCTAAATCTAAAAAAAAATCAAAATGCGTAAACACCCTAAGATAGAATTCACTGCCTAGGATAGTAACCACTAAGGCACTAAAAAAACCAATTAATAACTGTTTTACTCTGTAGTTCATTATAAATCCCAAGCATTTAAGCGGTTAATACTATGATAGGCTGTTAAATCAAAATGAACTGGTACTATAGAAATATATCCATTACTCAAGGCCCACTCATCGGTATCTTCTCCTTTATCAAAATTTACGAACTCTCCTTTCAACCAATAATACTCCTTGCCATGAGGAGAGACTCTTTTATCAAACTCTTCTTCCCAGGTAGCTTTAGCTTGACGACAAATTCTCACACCCTTTATCTGATTGAATAAAAGTTTTGGAAAGTTCACATTAAGTACAACATCTGTAGGAATCCCTTTCTCTAAAGCTTTTGCAGTTATGGTCTTGATAAAAGGTTTAATTTGTTCAAAATCTGCATCCCAAGAAAAATCTAGCAAAGAGAATCCTATTGCCGGAATCCCACTCATACCAGCCTCTAAAGCTGCACTCATGGTTCCAGAATAAATTACATTAATTGACGAATTAGACCCATGGTTAACCCCGGAGACACATAAATCTGGTGTACGATCTAAAACTTGACTCAAAGCAATTTTTATACAATCTACTGGAGTACCTGAGCATGCGTATTCTGCCACCAAAGTACTATCTATATTCACTTTCTCTAAGGTTAAAGTATTATTAAGGGTCATAGCATGTCCCATGCCTGATTGAGCTTTATCTGGGGCCACAACAACAACTTCTCCAAGTTCTTTCATTACATCGATCAATGCTCGCATCCCTGGAGCAGTAATACCATCATCATTGGTCACTAATATCAGTGGTCTTTTTGTCATTTTTGTATTTTTAACTCTAGCAAATTTACTAATTAAAACTTTAACCTAGAATCCTTAAAGAAGTATTCATTGCCTAATAATAGTGAGTAGTTGAGAAAAACATATCCCTTTAACAAATAATTATCGCCCTTTGCGTCTATATCTTTGCTTTTTTAATTACTTTAGTTGAAAACTATTTAATGAATACTATTTGGCTGTTTATGAAAAAAAATTTTAAGGTTATAATACTTCTTTTAGGAGTATCGGCATTGCTGTGGAGTTTTATGCCAAAAGATCCTAAAGATAGTCCAGAGAAAGATCAACTTCTTCTTGAGCTTGTTACTTATCTTTTGGAACAAACCCATTACGATCCAGCGAAGATAGATGATGAATTTTCACAAAGTGTATATAAAACTTATTTAGGGGCTCTTGATCCAATGAAGCGCTATCTAATACAATCAGATATCGATGAATTTGCTGTATACGAACTTTTAATTGATGATATGCTTCAATTAAAAGATTTAACCTTTTTTGATATAACCCAAGAAAGAATTACCCAAAGAATGTTAGAAGCTGAGGCTATTTATAAAGAAATATTAGAAGAACCTTTCGACTTTACAATACACGAGGAATTTGATGCTGATTATGAAAACCTTCCTTATGCTAAAGACAAAGAAGAATTAAAACACAGATGGAAAAAGCAATTAAAACTAAATGCCTTATCTACAATCACAGACAATCTGAAAGTTCAACAAAAAAAATTAGATAAAGATTCTAATGATGAATCAACAGACCAAACTATAGAGGAAGTAACGGATTTAGCTATAATAGAACCTGTTGGTAGTGATACACAAGAGGTGAAAAAAGATTCTTTAGACATAAAACCTATAGAAATCAAATCTTTTGAACAACTAGAAATAGACGCAAGAGAATCTTTAGCAAAGTCGCTAGATGATTATTTTGAAGCTATGCATGACTTACAGCGTAAAGATTGGTTTACCGTATACATCAACTCCATTATGGAACGCTACGACCCACATACTTTATATTTTGCACCAGAGGAAAAAGATCGTTTTGACGCTAGTATGAGTGGGAATTTCGAAGGTATCGGAGCTGTACTACGCAAGAAATCCGATGGGATAGAAATCAACGAACTAGTAACAGGAGGACCAGCATGGAAAGGAAAAGAAATTGAAGTTGGAGATGTTATTCTAAAAGTTGCGCAAGGTAAAGATGAAGAACCTGTCGATATTGTAGGAGTTAGACTAGAAGATGTTGTAAAACAAATAAAAGGAAAAAAAGGAACTACAGTATATTTAACCATTAAGAAAATTGACGGAACAATTAAGGTTATCCCTATAATGCGTGAGGTAATTGAAATAGAAGAAACCTACGCTAAGAGCTCTATTATTGAAGATAATGGTAGAAAATATGGTGTAATCCACTTACCTAAGTTCTATATAGACTTTGAAAATAAAGATCGCAGAAATGCTTTTACGGATGTTCAAAAAGAAATTATAGAACTAAAAGAACAAGGAATTGATGGAATTATAATGGACCTTAGAAATAATGGTGGAGGTTCTCTTTCTACAGTAATTGACATGGTAGGTCTATTTGCTAAACAAGGACCTGTGGTACAGGTTAAGGCTTCTAAAGGAAAACAACAAATTTTAGACGATAAAGGAACTGATATTGTTTGGGATGGACCATTAGTGGTTTTAGTAAATAACTTCTCTGCATCTGCATCTGAAATTTTTGCAGCAGCTATCCAAGATTATAAACGTGGAGTAGTAATTGGAAGTAAACATACCTACGGTAAAGGAACTGTACAGAACCTTATCGATTTAAATGATCTTCTAAAAAAACAACCTTACGGCGATTTAGGAGCATTAAAGGTTACTCTTCAAAAATTCTATAGAATAAATGGTGGTTCTACTCAAAAAGAAGGAGTGATTAGTGATATAGTTCTTCCGGACCGCTATTCTTATATCGATATGGGAGAAAGAGACTTAGAAAATGTTATGCCTTGGGATAAAATCGAACGTGCTCCATACACTCCTTATGACAATGATTTTTCGGCTAGTATTAAAAAGAGTCAAGAACGTATTGCTAAAAACCCTCAGTTTATTTTAATTGACGAAAATGCACAGTGGATTAATAAACGTAAGGATGAAAAGGTTTTTTCATTAAACTTAGAAGAGTTTCAAGAGAAACAGAAAGAAACAGAAGAAATAGCTAAAAAATTCAAACCTATTTCCGAATACAAAAACAAGCTAAATTTTGCATCTTTACCTAGTGAAATGCAAAGAGTAGAACAAGACTCTTTGATGGAAATTAAAAGAGATAGATGGCATGAAATGCTAAAAAGCGATGTTTATATTGAAGAAGGAGTAAATATTTTAAAAGACTTAAAAGACAGTAATACTTCTACAAAGATTAAGAAAATCGATACAAAGATTAACTATTCACAATCGAATTAACAATGATTGAATCCAGTAATTCAAATATTAAGCTAGCGCTCCAAAAATTTAAATCAAATTTTTGGGGCGTTTTGTCTTTTTGGATAATTATCTTTCTCTTTATCTTATCCATAGGAGCTTTTCTGGTAATTCCTGACCAGGCAAAGAATGCCAACACCTCAGATTTAGCTATACATTCTAAATCTCCTGGATTTCAAGTCAGTCAAATCATTCTACCTCAGAAACAATCCAGAACTATTAAGGATTTTCTTGTAGGTAGAACAGATATGATAAACCCAATAAATATTGACACCTTTTTTATAAAGAACGATAGTATTTACTATTTACCTTATTCCAACGAACAACATCATACTTCACTACAAGCTCTTAGTTTAGATAATTGGAAACCTCACACACCCTTAAAACAGATTGTAGTTAAACGCACCTTTTACCTTGGAACTGATAATCAAGGTAGAGATTTTCTTTCTCGCTTAGTTCTTGGATCACGTGTTTCTATAAGTATCGGATTTGTAGCAGTAAGTATATCACTGATATTAGGAGTTACTTTAGGTAGTATCGCAGGATACTACGGAGGAAAAGTAGATGGTTTTATTCAATGGATAATAAATATCTTTTGGTCTATACCTACTCTATTATTAGTAATAGCTATTACACTAGCATTAGGCAAGGGATTTTGGCAAGTTTTCATTGCTGTAGGCTTAACTATGTGGGTCGAGGTTGCAAGAGTAATAAGAGGGCAAATTATTTCATTAAAACAACAACAATACATTATTGCAGCAAAAGCACTTGGTTACAGTAATTTTAGAATTATAACTAAACATATCCTGCCAAATGCACTAGCCCCAATAATTGTAATTTCAGCAGCTAACTTTGCATCAGCTATCCTCATGGAAAGTGGTCTAAGTTTTTTAGGTATTGGTACCCAAATACCTACACCTAGCTGGGGAGCAATGATAAAAGAAAACTACAATTATATCTTAGTGGGCAAAGCTTATTTAGCCTTATTTCCAGGATTTGCAATGTTTGTATTAGTTGTAAGCTTCATGATGATAGGAAATACTTTAAGAGATGCCTTAGATGTCAAAACAAAATAATATACTAACGAATTAATATACTTCGCATCTGAGTTTTATTTCCCTGAAAAATATTTAAATCTACTTTTGACTCTATACCTGGGATAATACCTTTCTCACTAAATTGCCAAAAATTCCATTCGGGCTTAATTTGCTCAACAAAAAAATTATAATTAGCTATCCAAAGAATATGATCTGGAAACCATTTCTTTAAATTATTAGTGTAATAATGTTCACCAGAGTATAGAATAGGCTTCACTTTATAGTGTTTCTCGATAGCATCAATCCATTTTTGCAAACCGATGCGCAAAGAATCCATACTTTGATCTTTAGGAAGATCTTCAATATCTAACACAGGTGGCAAGTCCCCGTAATTAAGAGTAACAGTATTGATAAATTGACTGGCTTGCTCTAAAGAATTTTCATCTGGTCTATAATAGTGATAAGCTCCTCGAATAAAATGATTACTACGTGCTGCTTTCCAATTACGCTCAAAAGCTTTGTCCTTCCCATCTTTACCCATGGTGGCTCGAATAAAAACAAATTCTACCGCCTTAAGAGAAGCTACAGAATCAACACGCTCCCAATCAATCACACCTTGATAATGCGACACATCAAAACCAAGCATCATATCCTTATGCCTAGAAATAACCTCAACGCTACGCACATCAAAAATAGTTTTTCGCTGTGCGTCATCTGAGCGTTCACTTAAAAAGTATCTTATACCATCTTTAAAATTAATTCCTAGCCAAACCCCTACTCCCAGAAGGCTAATAATTATCGCAATCCATTTTATACGAGAAAAATAAATTTTCCATTTACTTTTTTTATTTCTGCCTCTAGACTTAACGGTAGATTTTCTTTTGACTTTACCTCTTGGAGTAGTAACTCCTTGGGCTGGAGAACTTCGTACTTTCTTTATAGCTGAGCTAAGCTGTTTTTGTTTTGGATCAAATTTGGACATAATAATTCTCACATACAGAATTAAACCGGGAATAAAAATATCTATAATTACTTCTCACTACTATCTAAACGAATAACAGGTACAGGCAGAGGTATATTGTTTAATTTGAATTTTTTATCTATCTCATATCGTATATCACTAGCTATTCTATCATTATCAAAAGCTTTGTCAATAAAATAGTGTAAATAAAAACGGATCGTACTTTCTGAGAAATCATTCAAAAACACAATACTTTTTGGCTCTTTTAGCACTTTAGGATGTTTCTCTACACAAGACAGTAAAACAGCTTTAACCAATTCCGGATCTGTACCTATATAAACTCCAACCTCAATCTTAGCACGAACAATAGTATCATCATGCGTCCAATTATAAACAACGTCGTCTATAAGTTTTCTATTGGGGATTACTAAGCTTTTTCTGTTTCTAGTCTCAACAATGGTACATCTTAAAGTAATAGACTGCACACGGGCTACTTCATTATTAATCTGGATCACGTCACCAACATTAAGAGTTTTATCCATAATGATATAGATTCCAGCGATTAGATCTTTAAAAATGTCCTGTAAAGCAAAACCTAAGCCAACAAAAATAGCAGCCGAGGTGGTCAAGAAAATAGTAATATCAATACCTATTGCATTTAGAATAAAGAATATCATAATCAAGTAAATAGAATAATTTACAAAATGTAGTACGGTCTTTAATCTAAGGGCAACATCAGGAGTAGCAATCTTTAAAAATACCTTTTTAATAAAAAATAAGGCATAACGAGTTATAATAAAAATAGTTATAACAAACAAAATGGTCCCAACGGTAATAGTGACTGATTTACTAGAGTAAAACTCTATATGAAGGAGCTTTACAAAAAAACTTTTTATATTCAACATATTGATTTAATTCCCTAAACAACGTTAGATTACGAATATGATAATACTTATTTCAGATTTAATGTGAATTTACAAAAAAAAGCAATACAGATAAAAGACAACAACTAAATACTTAACCTATATAGCTTAGAAGAGCAAATTTATAAACTGTAATAAAACACAAAGCAGCTCTTAAATAAAAAAGCCTCTTCCTAAACAGAAGAGGCTTTGTGCGGGTAAAAGGACTCGAACCTTCACACCTTGCGGCACCAGATCCTAAGTCTGGCGTGTCTACCAATTTCACCATACCCGCGATACTAGTTAAGAAACAAAAACTGTTTCTTTTAAGACGTTGCAAATATACAGCTACTTTTTAATTGTACAACATAAATTAAAAAAATATCTCGTTTTTTTAGATCAATGCTTCTATAAAATAAAAAAGCCTCTTTCTAAACAGAAGAGGCTTTGTGCGGGTAAAAGGACTCGAACCTTCACACCTTGCGGCACCAGATCCTAAGTCTGGCGTGTCTACCAATTTCACCATACCCGCGATGCTAGCTAAGAAACTATACCGTTTCTTTAAGACGTTGCAAATATACAATGACTTTTTTAATGTACAAGAAAAACTTTATTTTTTTTTATTCTTATGTTTGTGTCTACAAAACAATCTACCTTTATAAAAAATGAATGATTCAAAAAGTTTTGTTCAAGAAAACAAACAACGTCTTCTAGATGAGTTAATTGAACTATTAAAGATGCCATCTATTAGTGCAGACAGTGCATATTCACAAGATGTATTTAATACGGCAGAAGCAGTAAAAGAAAATTTAGAGAAAATTGGATGTGAAAACGTCGAATTATGCGAAACACCAGGATACCCTATCGTTTATGGTGAGAAGATAATTGACCCGAGTCTACCTACTGTACTTGTTTACGGTCATTATGACGTACAACCTGCAGATCCAATAGAGCTTTGGGACTCTCCTCCATTCGAACCAGTAATCAAAACAACAGCAATTCATCCAGAAGGTGCTATTTTTGCACGTGGAGCATGTGATGACAAAGGTCAAATGTTTATGCATGTGAAAGCTGTAGAATACATGATAGCTAATAATACTTTACCTTGCAACGTGAAATTCATGATTGAAGGAGAAGAGGAAGTTGGTTCTGTAAGCCTTGGTTGGTTCATAAAAAACAATCAAGAAAAGTTAAAAAATGATGTTATTCTAATTAGTGACACTGGGATGATTTCTAACGTACAGCCATCTATTACTACAGGTCTTAGAGGTTTAAGTTATGTAGAAGTAGAAGTAACTGGACCAAACCGTGATTTACACTCTGGACTATACGGGGGAGCAGTAGCAAATCCTATCAATGTTTTAACTAAAATGATTGCCTCATTACATGATCAGAACAACCATATTACAGTACCTGGTTTTTATGATAAAGTACAAGAGCTATCTACTAAAGAAAGAGAACAAATGGCAAAAAGACCATTCTCTCTTGAAGAGTATAAAAAACATTTAGATATTGAAGATGTATATGGAGAAGAAGGTTATACTACAAATGAGCGTAATTCTATTCGTCCTACATTAGATGTAAATGGAATCTGGGGAGGTTATACAGGAGAGGGAGCTAAAACTGTTATAGCTAGTAAAGCTTTCGCTAAAATATCTATGCGATTAGTACCAAACCAAGATTGGGAAGAAATTACAGAACTATTTAAAAAGCACTTCGAAAATATTGCTCCAAAAGGAGTCAAAGTAAAAGTTACTCCACACCATGGAGGCCAAGGCTATGTTACCCCAATTGATTTTATTGGCTATAAAGCAGCACAAAAGGCTTACCACGACACTTTTGGAGTAGATCCTATTCCTGTAAGATCTGGAGGAAGTATTCCTATTGTAGCCTTATTTGAAGAAGTATTAGGTTCTAAATCAATTATGATGGGCTTCGGTCTAGATAGTGATGCTATTCACTCGCCTAATGAGCATTTTGGAGTGTTTAATTACTTAAAGGGTATAGAAACAATTCCTTTATTCTATAAATATTACATGGAACTATCCAAATAAATTACCTCTTACAAAGTAAAGTAAAAGCTGAGTTGTGGGCGGAAGAAATTCTTCCGCCTCTTCTTAAGCTTTATTGAATATCTACTAAAAGATATTTTAGACAAGTTAAAATTATTTTCCTTTATTCTTTTCTTCTATCCAAAGCCCCATATATTTGCTACTTAAAGCTGTATGATGTAAAAAAACAGAAGATAAAAAATTATTTTTACGATGCTCGGCTAACTCTAGATATACTTGGGAAATCCAATGATAAAAATCTTGACAAAGTAACTCGGCATTATACTCTTTATTTAATAATTGAGCTGCTTTTGCTTGTTTTTCTAACCAAACACTCTTGTCTGTATATAAAAGAACAGATTTCTCTATATAATCATGAATATTGTCGGCAATAAACCCAGGCCAGCTAAGGGAATCTCCCATAGCCTCAGCTCCAATACTTGAACTTATACTCGGAGTACCTACTTGCATAGCATCAATAAATTTACCTTTAATACCTGCTCCAAAAACAATAGGAGCCAACATAACTTTAGCCTTTGAAACTACCTCTAAAGCGTCGTGAGCTCTACCATGTATGATAAAGCCTTGTTCTATATTGTGTAATTGCCATACTTTCTGTGTAGGATATGCCCCATAAATATGCATTTTAACTCCTTTTAACTGCTTGCGCAGAATCGGCCAAATATGCTTTTTAATATATAATACAGTTTGATAGTTTGGTTCATGGATAAAGTTTCCAATAAATACAAATCCCTCTCTTTGTTCAAAGTTCAACCAATTAAGAGTCTCTAGCTTTGACAAGGGTTTCTCTAAAAAGGGCAATACAAATAATGTACTAGCTTTTATTGCGAAAACATCTACCAAAAGCTGGTATTCCCATTTGCTAATTAATAGACAAACATCACAGCGCATAATACTAGCCAATTCTCTTTTAGTACGCTCTGAATACAAATATTGATTTAAATCAGTACTATTGTCTTTAAACATTTGCTGTCTTGCATAACGCAAAAAATGTAAATCCTCTGTATCCAAAATAGTCATTGCATCTGGACATTGCTGTTGAACTCTCCAGCCGTACTGCTCTTCAATCATAAAGCGATCATACATCACAATATCGGCATTGAGCTCTTTCAATATTGTATCACTTCTTTGGTCATTAAGCCATAACTCAAAAGTAGAGACTCCAAAGGCAGTTAAGTCATCACTAAACTCACTGCGTTTAGCAGCACAACCCATAAAAATATCCATTCCCCATTCTTGAAATGTTTTTAAAAGTTGAAGCATGCGCTTTCCTGCAGCAGAGGAATTACTCTCTGGCCACACTTGAGCGATAATAACAATACGCTTATTTTTAAATACTGTATCCATAGTACAAAAGTAAGATTTCTTGTAGTACAACACACCCATTTTTAATCTATATAATATTTAGTATTTTTGCCTAAACGAAATGAATTATGTTAGGACTAAAATTATTGACAGACCCAAGATGGGCAAATATTGCGGAATCTAACTTAGAAGAGATTCTAACAGATCACTGCTGGTGTGAGCAAAAAGCAGCAACCAATGCAATTACTATAATTGCTTATAACTCAGAACATGCTGATTTAGTAGATGAAATGACTGATATAGCTATTGAAGAAATGGAGCATTTTAGAATGGTACATCAAATTATAAAAGACAGAGGCTATACTCTAGGTAGAGAACGTAAAGATGACTATGTAAATAAGCTTTATAAGTTTTGTAAAAAGGATGGCAGTCGCAACGATGCTTTCATTGATAGATTACTATTTGCTGCAATGATTGAGGCGAGAAGTTGTGAGCGATTCCGAGTATTACACCAAAACATAAAAGATCCAGAATTAGCACAATTCTACTATGATTTGATGGTATCAGAAGCTAATCACTACACTACTTTCTTACGCTTTGCTAAAAAATACACAGAAAAAGTAGATGTAGAAAAGAGGTGGAAAGAATGGTTAGAGTTTGAAGGAAACCTAATACAAAGCTACGGAAGTAAAGAGCATATACATGGTTAACATTATTTTTACTCACAAGCCACCTCAATGCAGATATATATAAGCTCCAAATCATAGTAATATGTCTATGGATTTGGAGCTTATGAGAATAAGATCAAAGTTGCTAGTATTCTTAAAAATCTAAACCTATTAAGGCTCCGAACCTTACACCTACTTGAGATTTATCTGCATTGATTGCTTTAGTATTTAAGTAACGTTCATAACCTAAACCAAAGAAAAGCTCATAATTCATTCTTCCATTAAAGTTCCGTTTTAAACCATAAGTTGGAATTACAGATAATTTTTCTATTTCTCTATATTTGTAGTCAGTTAGCGATGCCCAGTCTGGTGTATATGAGACACTTAAAGCTAAATAATTAGAAGAATTATACTTTGTGTTTTTATTTGCAGCTAGTCTTTTATTAATGTTATAATTCCACTTAGGACTTACTTCTATCAAAGTAGAAACAAAAAAATCAGACATATCGATTCCACCTTGAAGACCAACACTCGTTTTAAACGAAAAATTAGAGGATAAGTCAAATTCATTATATACACGGGCTTCAAATATACCAATCTGTGCTCCGAAAAAAGATTTATTTTTACTCTGTGAAAATCCTAAAATAGGTAGTAGAATACACAATAAAAAAATTTGTTTATTCATAAATTAAATTTTTAAAGAACGAACACCTATATTTTCCAATGAGGAATGGTTATTATTTTCTTTTGCTTTTTCATAAAAAGAGCTAAAATCATTTTCTGATTTAAAAGCTAACATATTTACAGAAGTCAGCTTATCATTACTATTAATTTCATCATAATCTGAACTACATGACACTAGTAATGTAAATACTAATGTGGT
>CANROJ010000009.1 GCA_947632215.1 uncultured Flavobacterium sp.
AAAACATCCAAAGCACAGACTGTAGTTGAAATGTTGTCTAAGTTTTTTTTGGATGTTTTAGCAGAAAGTTCGTACTCGTATCGCGTAACATTGTTTATATCTCCTGTTGTTTGGGAGATCATACCAAAAGATAAAAAATTTAAAAATAGAATTATAATTTGTTTCATTCTAAGGTGTTTTTAGAAAAGCCAGCATAGGAATTATATGGAACAATTGCTTATTTGGCTAGTTAATTACTTTGCGTTATTAATAAAAAAGACTCTAAAGTATACAATATGCTTATCGAGCTTTTCTTGGCTATTAGCGATTTCAACACTTAAATTAACACTGTAATATAAGAGCTAATAATAATCCAATTATTTTAGGATGAAATATTTAAATTGAATTATATGTATATAAGATAGCAATTATTTATCACTATTGTACAGTAAAAAACAAAAACAATTAATTTATAATACAATCTGTCTTTTTACAATATGTTGTATGTTTTAAAAGATAAGAGTGAGATATGCTAGTTCTAAGGTAAGTCAAGGAGATTTTATTAGAGTAAACAAAGTAAAAAGAACAATTACTTGGCTCTAGAAGTTCAAATATTTCTGTGTATTAAAGCCTTTTTTTAACAATTCAAATTTAAAGTGAGAATAGGGCAGTTTCACCCTATTATTTTACCGTTGAGAAGAATCAGTAATAAATTCTCAATTTGATAGGGTAAACAATACAATTTACATATTATTATTGTACAAAAACTTAGAGTTATTCAATACCAAAAACTTCTAAATATGTGACTTTTGTAAAGACTAATTTGGCAGATATTAACTAGAAAATATCAATATTTACTAGTATATTTGCGTTATACGTTTATTGTATTAATTTGTTGAATACTAATCTTATATAATGAAATTAGATAGAAAAGAAATTTTGAAAGCTTTAGAAAGTATATCTGTAGCTGGAGAAGGAAAAAATATGGTAGAAAGTGGTGTTGTTAATAATGTAATGACATTTGGAGACGAAGTAGTGGTTGATTTAGTTTTAACTACACCTGCTTTACATATCAAGAAAAGAGCTGAAGTTGATGTGATTAAAGTTATTCACGATCAAGTTAATGACAAAGCAAAAGTAAAAGTGAATATCAAGGTGGAAACACCAGAAAAACCAGAAATAAAAGGTAAATCTATTCCTGGTATAAAAAATATAGTTGCTATTTCTTCGGGTAAAGGAGGAGTTGGGAAATCAACTGTTACAGCTAACATCGCAGCGAGTCTTGCAAATATGGGATTCAAAGTTGGTATTTTAGATGCGGATATTTATGGTCCATCTATGCCTATTATGTTTGATGTAGAGAACGCAAAACCTATTTCTGTAGAGGTAAATGGAAAATCTAAAATGAAGCCTATTGTTTCTTATGGAATTGAAATTTTGTCTATAGGCTTTTTTACAAAAGCAGATCAAGCTATCATTTGGAGAGGACCAATGGCTGCTAAGGCATTGAATCAAATGATTTTTGATGCAGATTGGGGAGAATTAGATTTCTTGTTACTTGATTTACCTCCAGGAACCGGAGATATTCACCTTTCAATAATGCAATCTTTACCAATTACTGGTGCAGTAGTTGTTTCTACGCCTCAAGCTGTTGCTTTAGCAGATGCCAAAAAAGGTGTTTCAATGTTCTTATCGGAAAGCATAAATGTTCCTGTTTTAGGTATCATTGAGAATATGGCATATTTTACTCCAGAGGAGTTACCAAATAGTAAATACTATATTTTTGGTGAAAATGGAGCAAAAAATTTAGCACAAGATCTACAAGTGCCATTCTTAGGAGAGGTACCTATTGTACAGAGTATTCGTGAGGCAGGAGATTATGGTCGTCCAGCTTCTTTCCAAGAAGATAGTATCGTAGCTGAGTCATTTTTAGAGATAACTAGAAATGTAGTGGAGCAAGTTGTGAAAAGAAATGATTCTTTGCCACCTACAGAAGCTATCAAAATCACTACAATGGCAGGATGTTCAGCTGTAGGAAAAAAATAATCAAAGAATTAAAATTATGACATCACAAACTATTCTAGATAACGTTAAAAAAGCCTTGGACGAAATTCGTCCCTTTTTACAAGCAGATGGCGGGGATATTACACTTTTAGACATTGTGGACGATAAACACGTCAGAGTTCGTTTGGAAGGCGCGTGTAGCGCTTGTAATGTCAATCAAATGACATTAAGTGCTGGAGTGGAAACTACTATCAAAAAGTATGTTCCGCAGATTGAGACAGTGGTTAATGTCCTTTAAAAAATAAGAGTCAATTTTATCCAAGATTTTTATCCTGGATAAAATTGTTTTTCTCTTCCTTTTTAGTAAACACTACAAATTGTAAAAAGACTATAAACCCAAAATTACATCATGATTCAAACTGATATAATCATTATAGGCGCTGGTCCTACGGGGCTTTTCGCTGTATTTGAAGCTGGACTTTTAAAATTAAAATGTCATATTATTGATGGATTACCACAACCCGGAGGACAATTAACAGAGTTATATCCAAAAAAACCGATATTCGATATTCCAGGTTACCCATCGGTTGGTGCAGCCGAGTTGATCGATAATTTGATGGAGCAAATAAAGCAATTTCAACCTGGATTTACATTAAATGAGGTAGCTCAGGATATTGATCAACTAGAAGACGGTACTTTTATAGTAACTACAAATAAAGGGACAAAACATCATGGTAAGGCAGTTGCTATCGCTGGTGGTTTAGGTTCTTTTGAACCCCGTAAACCAGAGTTGAATAACCTTGCGAAATTTGAAGAAAAGGGTGTAGAGTACTTTGTTAAGAATCCAGAAATTTTTGCAGACAAAAAGATAGTTATTGCAGGAGGAGGAGACTCTGCTTTGGATTGGAGTATATATTTATCCAACATCGCTAAGGAGGTACATTTGGTACATCGTAGAAATGAGTTTAGAGGAGCTTTAGATTCTGTTGAAAAAGTACAAGAATTGAAAGATGCTGGTAAAATTAAGCTTATTACACCAGCTGAAGTAATTGATTTAAAAGGGGATCAACGCTTAAGTGAAGTTGTAATTGATCAAGAGGGAGAGCAGTTTAGTATCGAGTGTGATTACTTTATTCCTTTGTTTGGACTTACCCCTAAGTTAGGACCAATTGGAGATTGGGGCTTAGAGATTGAAAAGAATGCTATCAAGGTAAACAATGCTCTAGATTATCAAACTAATATTCCAGGTATTTACGCTATTGGCGATATAAATACTTATCCTGGTAAATTGAAATTGATTTTATGTGGTTTCCATGAAGCTACTTTAATGTGCCAAAGTGTTTTTAACAGACTTAATCCTGGTAAAAAGTATGTTTTAAAATATACTACAGTCTCAGGTATTAATGGTTTCGATGGTTCTCGTAAAGAAGCGGAGAAAGCTGTTGTAAAATCAATACAGTAATTATGGAACAAGACATTAAGATCACCATTATCGATCGTGAAGGTGTAAGTCATGAAATAGATGCGCCAACGGACATGAATATGAGTGTTATGGAGGTTATTAGAGCCTATGAGTTAGTTCCAGAGGGTACAATCGGAATATGTGGTGGAATGGCTATGTGTGCTTCTTGTCAGTGTTATGTATTGAACGAAGATCAGGTTGCTTTAGAGCCTATGCAGGATGAAGAGCAAGCCATGTTATGGGAGGCATATAATGTAAAAGATAACAGCAGATTAGCATGTCAGATTCCCGTGGAGAAATCTATTGAAGGACTTAAGATTGAAATAGCTCCAATGTAAAGATTGGAAATAAAAATACTGTAAAAACAAAAAAAGCGACAATTGTCGCTTTTTTTGTTTCCTTATTATTTATTTACTATTGTTCTTGCTCTTGCTTATTTTTAGCCTTGCTTTTCATCAATTTAATAACAATTGGTAAAGTAGTAGCTAATACTAAGAACAATACTATGTATTCAATATAGTTTTTTAAGTTTATTTCATAACTCTCTAGCAACCATACTTGTAAGTAATGCCCTGCGAAAATTAATGAAGTAGCCCATAAAAATGAACTAAGGATATTGTAAAGCATAAAACGTTTGAAGTCCATTCTTACGATTCCCGCAATAATTGGAGCAAAAGTTCTTACAACTGGTAAAAAACGAGCAAATATTATTGCTCTTCCTCCATGACGTTCAAAAAAAACTTTAGACTCATAAAGATATTTCTTTTTATAAATAAAGTTATCCTTGACATTGTAGAGGTAATTTCCACTTCTTGCACCGAACCAATAGCCAAAGGTATTTCCTAAAATACCTGCCAAGGCTACTAATGTAGCTAGTAAAGCAACATTTATAAAGTCACTATCTATGTTGAAAAGTTCTTGCATTAATGCAGTAGAATAAATACCAGCTAAAAATAGTAAGCTATCTCCTGGTAAGAAAAATCCTGCAAATAGGCCTGTCTCTGCAAAAACGATAAATAGAACTACATATATACCGATTGAGTGACCAGCAACTTGTAGATTTATGTAAAATTCTGGGTTTATTAATTGTGCAATGTGAAATTCTTCCATAGTGTATTAAACGTCTGTATTTACTGGTTGATTTGTGTCATTTAATTCGAATTTGTCAATCGCAGCTGTAGATAATGCGTTTCCTAAAACGTTTGTCATACTTCTTCCCATATCGCAGAAATGATCGATAGGTAGAATAAATGCTATTCCTTCTGGTGGTATACCAAACATGGCACAAGTAGCTACAATTACGATTAAAGAAGCCCTTGGTACTCCAGCAACTCCTTTAGAGGTAACCATTAAAACAAGTAGCATTAACACTTGGTCTCCTAATGACATAGGAACATCATAAATTTGTGCAATAAAAATACTGGCAAATGTTAGATACATCATACTTCCATCTAAGTTAAAAGAATAACCAAGCGGAAGAGTAAAAGAAACGATCTTTGGTGAACAGCCAAAAGCACTTAAGTTTTCAACTAGCTTAGGGAATACAGCTTCACTACTGGTAGTAGAGAAAGCAATTAAAAGAGATTCTTTAATTGCAATTAAAAGTGCCCATACCCTTTTACCTAAGATTAGATATCCTACTCCTATAAGTACAACCCAAAGAAGAGCCAATCCTAGAGTAAATGCTAATAGGTATTTAGCATATGTGTAAAAGATACTTAGACCATATAATGATACAGCACTTGCAATAGCACCTAATACTCCAAGAGGAGCAGTCCACATTATATAGGTAACCATCTTTAGAACAACGTTTGAAGTTCTGTCTAGCATTTTGATTAATATCTTACCTTTCTTTCCTAAAGAGGCTAAAGCAATTCCAAAGAATACTGAAAACACTACAATCTGTAAAATTTCATTAGTAGAAAATGCTTCGAATACACTCTTAGGGATTAAATGCTCGACGAAAGATTGTAAACTTAAGGTGTCAGTTTTAGACATTAAGTCTGGATCTGAAGTGACGTTGTCTAAGTCAAAATTAGCTCCAACTCCTGGTTTAATCCAGTTTACTAAAAGTAGACCGATACTTAAAGAGACAAAAGAAGCAGTAATAAACCATCCCATGGCTTTAGCTCCAACTCTTCCTACCATCGACATATCTCCCATTTTGGCAATCCCAACAACAAGGGTACAGAATACCAAAGGTGCTATGATCATTTGAACAAGACGAATAAAGATAGTTCCTAGTAATTTGATATTAGTTGAAACTGATTGGATATAATCAGGTAGATAGTAATGTACAATACTTCCAATTACTACCCCTATAACTAAAGCTGCAATAATTGCTATGAATAGCTTATTGTTTTTCATATGAATAAAATTTGTGCGTGAAATTACTTAAATTTTAGCAATAATCTAGGGTGAATCTAAAAATTTAACTTGGCTATGCTTACGTTTTAATATTTAAGGAGTTTTTTAACATTGCTTGTAACAACAGTGAACATTAAATCTAGTTCCAAAATAGAAATTATCTTGCTTTGTGTTTTAAGTAGCAATAACTATGATATTCTGATTACAGGTTTGTTTATCAAAAGAAAAGACTAAATTTACAGACATATAAATAAACTAACCATGAAAAGAATATTTTTATTTGCTCTTAGCTTAGCTTCTTTTGGAGTTATGTCTCAAGAGGTTATGACAAAAGAGTTGCTTTGGGAATTAGGGCGTGTTTCACCAGTAGGTGTAACCAAAGACGGTAAGAATTTAATTTATCGTGTAAGTTATGCTAATATGGCTGAGGATAGCTTTGATTCTAAAACTTTTT
The DNA here is from genome assembly GCA_947632215.1 of uncultured Flavobacterium sp. Classification (GTDB taxonomy): domain Bacteria; phylum Bacteroidota; class Bacteroidia; order Flavobacteriales; family Flavobacteriaceae; genus Flavobacterium. The sequence continues at coordinate 6,267 of CANROJ010000009.1, forward strand.
CAATTCCAGTTCAAGGTGGGACTGCCCAGGAAATTAATGATTATCAAGACTTAATAGCTAATTCTGCTATTTCGCCTAATGGAGAGTATATTGCTTCCCATAAAGAGGTGAAGGTAAACAAGGTTTTAGGTAAAGATCTATACCCTAGCATGCAAAAAAGTGATGTTTATGTGTACGATGGCTTAGATTATAGACATTGGGATACTTGGAATGATGGTTCTCACAATCACGTTTTCTATCAACAGGTTGATAAGTCAACCCCGGCCATAGATATAATGGAGAATGAACCTTATGATGCTCCTCAAAAGCCCTTTGGTGGTACAGAAGATTATATTTGGACTCCAGATAGTGAATCTATTATTTATGCTTCAAAGAAAAAGTTTGGTACAGAGTATGCTTTAAGTACTGATTCAGATTTATATCAATATAATTTAAAGACACAACAGACTGTTAATCTGACACCAGATAATCAGGGGTATGATACCAATCCAGTATTTTCTCCACAAGGATATTTGACTTGGAGTCAGATGAAAACTGCAGGATATGAGGCAGATAAAAATGATATTATTGTTCGTTACCAAGACCAGGATATTAATCTAACGGCTGATTGGGACGGTAGTGTTGGTGGTTTTCTTTGGAATAAACAAGGAGATAAAATTTACTTTACAGCAGCAGTTAATGGTACTATGCAATTATTTGAGGTAAATTTTTCTACAAAGAAGGGTGCTAAGTCTGTTGTTAAACAAGTGACAGATGGAGATTTCGATGTAAATTCGATAGTAGCTATTCAAAAGGATAATGTTTTAGTAACACGTACAGATTTCAACCATGCCTCAGAGGTGTTTTCTTATAATTTGAAAAATAAGCAATGGAAGCAAATAACAACTGTAAATGATCAAGCTTACCAAGGTATTGCTTTAAGTAAAACTGAAAAACGTATAGTAAAGACTAATGACGGAAAAGACATGGTAGTGTGGGTTGTTTACCCTCCTAATTTTGATGAAAATAAAAAGTACCCAACTTTGTTATATTGTCAAGGTGGTCCACAATCTGCTTTATCTCAGTTTTATTCTTTCCGTTGGAATTTTCAGTTAATGGCAGCAGAAGGTTATATAATTGTAGCTCCAAATCGTCGAGGTATGCCAGGACATGGAGTAGAATGGAATGAAGCTATTAGTGGTGATTGGGGAGGTAAACCAATGCAAGATTACTTAGCTGCTATTGATGATGTGGCAAAAGAAAAATACGTAGATTCTGCACGTCTAGGAGCTGTAGGAGCTAGCTATGGTGGTTACTCAGTATTTTATCTAGCTGGAATTCATGAAAATCGTTTCAAATCTTTTATTTCTCACTGTGGAGTGTTTGATCTCCAAAGTATGTATGGTACAACGGAGGAGTTGTTCTTTACTAATTTTGATATAGGTGGACCTTATTGGGAGAAAGATAATAAAGTGGCTCAGAATACATACAATAACTTTAATCCGATAAATAATGTAGCCAAATGGGATACTCCTATTTTAATTATACAAGGAGGAAAAGATTACCGAGTTCCAATTGGACAAGGACAAGAAGCTTTTCAAGCTGCACAGTTGTTAGGTGTCAAAAGTAGATTTGTTTACCTTCCAGAGGAAAATCACTGGGTGATCAAGCCACAAAATGCTCAAGTATGGCAAGGAGAATTCTTTAAGTGGTTAAAAGAAACTTTATAGTCTTTTAATAGCTAATATTTTAACAAGGTCAGTCCATTTGGACTGACCTTGTTCATTTAGAGCTGTTCAGATTGTTATTAGTACTGGATAGATTACTCCTTTAAAGTATCTTTTAGCTTTATAAATGTAAATCAGATGCAGCCTAGTATTATGGTCTAAAAGGTTTACTATTGGAGTCAGATCTGAGTTTAATAAAATGTCTTTAAGACCTTAATAAAACACGTATAGCGATATTTTTAGCCTATTAATTGGAAAAAGAAAGTGTTTGTAGATAGCTTTTTTTATCTTTACTCCACTTAACCTAATAATTTTTATGAAAATAAACTATTTAAAAGCATCTATACTAAGTCTTTTGTTAAGCAGTGTAGGTGTGCAGAATTCTTTTGCTCAGGATAATCTTGTAAATGCATTAAAGTATAATGCAAGTGAAAATAGTAAACATATGTATGAGTTTACTCCTGTAGTGGATATAGAGAATACTAGTATTAAAAATCAAGGATCTTCTGGTACTTGTTGGAGTTATTCAGGAAATTCTTTCCTTGAATCAGAAATGATTCGAATGGGAAAACGCCCAGTGGAAATTTCACAAATATTCACAGCTAGAAATTCTTATATAGAGAAAGGGAAGATTTATGTGCGTATGCACGGCGCGGTTACTTTAGGTGATGGAGGAGCATTTCACGATGTTATAAATATGTATAAGAAATATGGTGCCGTTCCTCAGAGTGTTTATCAGGGGTTAAACTATGGTACAGATGCCAATAAGTTTGCTGAGATGGCCTCTATTCAACAAGGAGTACTAAAAGCTGTAATTTCTAATCCTAATGGTAAACTTACCCCGAATTGGGAGCAAGCCTATATAGGTGTTATAGATGCGTACTTAGGAAAAGCACCTGAGAAATTCATGTGGGAAGGCAAGGAGTACACTCCACAGACTTTTGCTGATCAAGTCATTGGTATTAATCCAGATGATTATATCGAAATTGGATCGGATTTAAATTATCCTTGGTATGAAAAATTTGTATTGTTAGTTCCAGATAATTGGTCTTTTGACCAAGTATACAATGTACCTATGGATGAGTTAACACACATTGTTGATCATGCTCTAAACAATGGATTTACCGTAGCGTGGGCAGGAGATGTTAGTGAGAAATATTTTAGTTGGAAGAATGGAGTAAGTTTTGTTCCAGAAAAAGAATGGGATAAAATGAGCGAACAGGAGAGAAAAACTATTTTTGATGGACCTCAGAAAGAACGTAAAGTGACTCAAGAGGAACGTCAAGCGGCTTTTGACAATTATACAACTACCGATGACCATGGTATGCATATTGTAGGTATTGCAAAGGATCAAAATGACAAGGAGTATTATATTATTAAAAACTCTTGGGGAGATAGCAATGATTATAAAGGATATATGTATATGAGTAAAGAATTTGTTAAGTTTAAAACAACAGATATTATGCTACATAAAGATGGACTTCCTAAGGAAATTGTTAAGAAATTAAAAGTATAAAACAAATATAATTAAATAAAAAAAATCTATGGAAAATTTCACAATAGGGATTAGTGTTTTAATCGACTCTATTTTTGCGGCTATTCCACGAATTGCAATATCAATGATATTACTTTTCATTGGTTTGTACCTAGTAAGGATTCTATTAAAAATCATTGCAAATCGTTTTGAAAAAAGAGACATAGAAATGACCTTGCGCGGTTTTTTATTGAGTATTATTAAAGTATGTCTTTATATCTTACTAGTTATTACCGTGGCAGCAACTATGGGAATTCAGACAACCATTTTTACTGCAATGTTTGCTTCTGCCGGTTTGGCAATAGGTTTGGCCTTGCAAGGGAGTCTTTCAAACTTTGCAGGAGGAGTTCTTATTCTATTATTCAAACCTTTTAAAGTTGGAGATTATATAGGTTCTAGCTCTGGTCCAGAAGGAACTGTAGAGAGAATTGAGTTGCTTTATACCACAATTACCTCGGATACTGGTCTTATGTTAGTAAGCCCAAACGGACCTTTAGCCAATGCTGTTATTACAAACTATTCACAGATTACATCTAGAAGATTTGAGTTTCTTGTAGATATAGATTACAATACTAATATAAAAGAGGCTCAGGAGATTATTTTACAAACTCTGGCTAGTGATGGTAATGTATTGAAAGAGCCAGCAGCTAATGTTTATGTGAAGAATCTTGGCAACAAAGGAGTTGAATTAAATGTGAGACTGTGGATGAATAAAGAAGATTATTGGACTACTGTTTTTCGTATTCAACAAAATGTAAAAAATGCTTTAGATCAAAATAATATAAGGATTCCTTTCCCTAAAACAGATTTGCATATTGTTAATAATAGCAATAAGCAAGAATAAGAAAAATAGCCTCTGTATAAATTTATACAGAGGCTATTTTTTATTCCATAACGTAGTTATGGTAGTAATCGCCAATTTGATCAAATAAATCCATTAATACTATAGGATCGTCTTCTGTTACTAATTTCATCCTATGAGGCTTAAAACCGTGAACTCCTTTAAAGTAGTTGGTATAATGTCTTCGCATTTCTACAATACCTAGTCTTTCTCCTTTCCATTCCATTGACCATATTAGATGGTTTTTTGCAGCATCTAATCTATCTTTTATTGTTGGTGGAGCTAGTGTCTGTCCTGTTTCGAAGAAGTGCTTAATCTCATTAAATATCCATGGATATCCAATGGCAGCCCTACCAATCATCATTCCATCTAATCCAAATCGTTCTTTGTACTCTAATGCTTTTTGAGCAGAGTCAATGTCTCCATTTCCGAAAATTGGAATTTTTATTCTTGGATTTTTCTTAATGCGTTCCACATGTGTCCAATCTGCGGATCCTTTATACATTTGAGATCTGGTTCTTGCATGTATCGTTAAGGCTTGTACTCCAACGTCTTGTAGTCTTTCTGCTACTTCATCTATATTGATAGAGTCATCATCCCATCCCAGTCTGGTTTTTACTGTAACAGGTAAGCTAGTACCGTCTATAACAGCTTTTGTAAGTCTAACCATTAGATCGATATCTTTTAAAACACCAGCACCAGCGCCTTTTGAAACTACTTTCTTTACAGGACATCCAAAATTGATGTCTACTAAATCAGGTTTTACTGTTTCAACAATTTTAGCAGAAAGTCCCATAGCTTCTTCGTCACCTCCAAATATTTGAATCCCGATAGGTCTTTCATAATCAAAGATATCTAGTTTCATACGGCTTTTCATTGCATCTCTAATAAGACCTTCAGAGGAAATAAATTCAGAATACATTAGATCAGCACCATGTTCTTTGCATAACCGACGGAAAGGTGGGTCACTTACATCTTCCATTGGTGCAAGAAGTAGTGGGTGATCAGGAAGTTCTATATTACCGATTTTAATCATATTCGTTCACTAAGTTTGATGCAAAAATACGACATTTTTGTTTGTGAGTTCAATTATAGTTTACTGTAGGGTTTTATCTTACTATTTTTTAACAATTCTTTTTTTTATCTTTAGCAAAACAAATACCACAATATCTATCCATGAGATTTCGTAGCTTCGAGCTTTCCCCTTTTAAGATTCAGTTTTCTTTACATAATCTTTTAAAAAGAATAGATTCATATATGAAAGTTACTGGTATCTCACCAGGAAAGAGAGCTTATTATAACGATTTGCTAAATCGTGTTTATTCTCATCCAACTTTGGCTCAGGATTCTATTTCATTGGATTGTATACATGAAAACGAAGAAATATTACAAGAGGTTTTCGAAGTTATATTTCCCTTTGCGTTAACACATAATGAAATTAAGGCAGTTGCACTGCCATTTCAGGAGTTTGTGTTTAATAGTACAGAGCGTTTTCGCAACATAGTTAAAGATTCTAATCAGCAATACGAAATTACTTGGCGTGATTTTGATCAGCACAAGTATTACATAATGTGTTGTTGTATAATTATGAATTTATATTTTAAACGTTCCTTTGACTTAAATAGGCCACTGCTTATAGATTTACCCAATAAAGATGGTGTCGTTCTTCACTATAGAGTTCTATATAATGCAGACTTTGTTGGAGTATCACCTAATGAAAATGCCAGGATGTTGAGTCAGCAAGATTGTGAATTGTTAGCAGATAATTACCATGATTTTGAGTTGTGGCAGAGTTATTTTCCTCAACAAAGTTGGAATTTGAAGGGATTTGGCTTAGTTAGTATGATAGATGTAACTACAGAGAATGCGACTGCTAATTTAAAAGAGATTCTTAGTCAAATAGAATTAAAGAGACTTCCAATTGGCCAGAAATTAACCCAAGCGTTTTGTTCAATTTTTAGGATAGCTAACTTAAAAGTTGGATACACACATTTAGAGCAGGATTTTTTAGTCAATAGTCAAGCTATTGAGTCAATCGGGATAGTTAGGTTTCTATTCGACTCGGCTTCTGAGCAGATTGTATTGTCACAAAGAGCTCATCAAAGATTAGTACAAGACAAAGAGTGCTATACTATTTCTGATATGGATGTTTTTGTAAAAGAGCCAGAGAATAAAAAAATGGCAGAACACTTAAAGAAACACTCTATTATGAGTTGCATTTTAAGTCCTGTGATTATGGACGGGAAAACAGTGGGAGTTTTAGAGATTGTCAGTACGCAAAGTCGTGTTTTAAATAGCGTTAATGCTCAAAAATTAGAATCTGTTATGAATATTGTAGCAGAATCTTTTAAACGCACCAAGGCTTCTGTAGAGAATCATGTTGAAGCAATAATTCAAAGAGAGTTTACTTCCATTCATCCTAGTGTATACTGGCGTTTTTTACAAGAAGGTTATAATACACATAGTGCTAGCTTTAAGGATAAATCCTATATTATAGATCCTATAATCTTTAGTAATGTGTTTCCTTTGTTTGGAGAGATTGATATTCAAAGCTCTAGTAAGTTAAGAAATCAAATGATAGAGAAAGATCTTTGTAAGCAACTCGAAAGTTTAATTGAACTCTTACATTTGAATCACTCTCAAGGGTCTATTAAAACTATTGACAGGTATGTGGATAAATTATCAAGTTATTTAATTAAAGTGCAAAGTGCATTTGCATCTGGATTAGAACAAAAAGTTGAGCATTATATAAAAGATAAAATTCATCCTTTTCTATTTAAAGATGTAACTAACTTTCATAGTCCTTTATTTATGGACTATATTAAGTATATTGATTATGAACATGAAATTTATTACAGGTATAGAAAGACGTTTGATCTACAAATGCAAAGAGTAAATAAAGTGTTCTCCGATTTATTAGATCAAAGACAGATTGCCGCTCAACAAGTTTTTCCTCATTATTATGAGAGGTTTAAAACAGATGGTGTCGAACACAATATATATATTGGACAGTCAATTAATGATAGCTTAGTTTTTAAAGCAAGTCATTTACAATATATTAAATTGTGGCAACTAGTATGCCTAGCGGAACTGGTCTGTGTTCATTATCGAAATAATAAGCAAGATGAAATTTCTATGGAGACAACTTCATTAATTTTTGTTCATGACACACCCTTATCTATTCAGTTTAGATTAGATGAGAAGAAATTCGATGTGGCTGGGGCATATGATACCCGATTTGAGATTATAAAAAAGAGATTAGACAAAGCTTACCAACTTGGCACTAAAGAGCGAATAGTTCAAAAGAAAAGTATTTGTATTGCTTTTGCATCAAAAAAAGATGTTCTAGAGTATACCTTCTTTATAGAATACGGCAAAAGTATCGGCTTATTTCTACCTGATTTAGAGTATTTTGAAATCGAAAACCTGCAAGGAGTCAATGGACTTGTAGCTTTGCGAGTAAGGGTAAACGTTGATTTTCAAATAGAAACTCTAGATTATGTAAATCTGTTGAGTAATTACCTAAATAGCGGCTTGAGTGTTTGATCTTAATTCCAATATTTTATATAACCCCTCTAAATGCCAAAATGAAAGCTAGAACCGAGCAGACTATTCCTATAGTAAATATGCTATAAGTGATTCGAAGTAAGGTGTATTTTTTGTGTAATACTAACCCTAGGCTATGTAGATCTTTTATCAGTGCTTCATGTAGATATTCTTTATCCTCAATTAGTTCTTTTACGTTTTTTGTATACTGTTCCACAGGCATTTGATGAAAGGACCCAAAAAACAGTAGATTAATATGTCGGTTTAATATTTCTTCCGCGGTATAGGTTCCTTTAGTAACTTTTGGACGAGTCGACATGATAGCAAAAATAATGGCTGCTACACTAAAGATAAGTAATATGAAAGTTGGGAAAATCAGATGAGCGTTATTCGGGTTATCTAATTTAGGTATCAAGGTGGACAAACAAATGGATATTATAATAGCATTTACCGAAAGTAAGATATTGGCCTTACTATCTGCAATAGAACTCAAAGATGTATGATTTCTTAGAGTAATTCGAAACAAGGTGTCTACTGTTCTGCTATACTCATTCTTGCCTTTTTTGTTTGGGTTATCTAATTTATCAAGTATTTTAATTATTTCTAAAAGATTTATCTGTTTTTTTGGATGCCATACTCTCTGAGCATATTGCGTATAATAGCGATGTTTATATAGCATCATATCATGGTTGCTTTTATGCCACTGACTCTCAGAAATTTCTTGGCTTGTTATATTTTCAAGTTCTTTTCTTAATAATTGACTGCAGTCTTGGTAGTTGCGATCGCTAAAGTGTGCGAAATCAGCGTCTTTTATGATGCATTCTAGTAAATTAGTAGGCTGATGATCGGCTTGGGTGGCAAGTATTAAATCTTTTATTGTTTTAATTTGTTGTTCTTCTAAGCCCTTTTGTTTATAAAAATCTTCCGCCATTTGGGCTCCAACTATTTCGTGATTTTCGTTGGTTTGACAGTAACCAGCATCGTGGAACCATGCCGCATATCGAAGTAAGTTAGCTTGCTCAGGTGATATATTTTCGTTGTCGATAAGTTCATTAATTCCATTTACAACTCTTAAAGTATGATTGTAATTGTGATAAGTATATGAGTTGGATAATGTATATTTGTGTAAGTTGAAGATATGTTCTTCTGTCTGTTCTAAAATAGTCATATTATATACCTTTAATTGATTAAAAATATGAAAATATTTCCTCTTTCCCTTATGAATTCTTTGAAAACATTACTATGTTTCATCCTCCTTGGTATAGGTCTATCTTCATGTGCTACTTATAAGGATCAGATGGGAAAGCATTATCTAGCAAAAGTTCATGAGCCTACCTTAACTAAAGAGAGTCTAAGTCATAGATTTTATTTTTTATCTAATTTGGCCCAGATAAAGGATAGTAGTCAAGTTAACGCATTGGATGTTTTCCACAAACATATTCAAAGTGCACCAAAGAATAGTACTTTAGTTTTTCTAGGCAACAGTCTTCAAAAAGCAAAGCAGGCAGAGATGATTGATTCCTATCAAGATACTTCTATTATCAAATCGGTGGAGATTGTGAAAGATTTCAAGGGACAATCTGTGTATTTGAAAGCAGAGAACGAGTGGTCCTTAGGTTATAAAGCAATAGAAGAGTGGGGCGATTTTTTGCAAGATCAAACTCAAGAAAAAAAGATTCTTTTGCCAAGGGATAATTGCGGTTTTGAACAATTAAAAATTAATGAACAAACTGTTTTACTGGTAGTAGATAGTCAATGGTATCTCCAAGACTGGGATAATATTGAAAATCTTAATGAAGATTGTGCTATTAAAACTAGGGATGATTTTTTTGATGAACTACGTTCAGAGATTAATAAAAATCAAAATAAGGTTGTTTTATTGGCTATGCATCACCCTATTTTTAGCACAGGTAACCACGGTGGATATTTTTCCCTAAGAAATCATATATTTCCATTTAATAGTAGTTGGCCTTTACCTGTAATTGGATCTTTGATTAATTATACCAGAGCAATGTCAGGTATTATCGACCAAGATATTCAGAGTGAAAAATACAACGAATTAAGCAAGAGAATTTCTACTTTGGTTAAAATGTATCCAAATGTTGTAGTGGTTTCGGGGCATGAAAAGAATCTAGAATTCATCCAGAAAGAACAAATGATGCAAATAAATGTAGGGGGATTTTCTTCTTCTAGTCCAGGTCGAATAATCGGAACAAAAGATTTTACTTCCTCTAAAATGGGATTCGCTCAAGTAGATATAACTAAAGAAAAACAAGTATGGTTAAGTTTTTATTCTTTAGAAGACAAAAGGGAAGAATTATTATATAGACATTTAATTTCTACCCCAGAGAAACAGGAACACATAGAGTTCCTCTCTAGTGCTATGGATTCTGTGAAGGCAAGTGTTTATCCAAAATCCTGGACTACTAAGTCTGGTTTGTATCGTTTTTTATGGGGAGATCACTACAGGGATATTTATGGTAGAGATATAAAGGTGCCCTCTGGTGATTTAACTAAGATTAAAGGAGGTTTGACACCTTTAATATCCGGAGGTGGAAATCAGTCTATGTCCTTACGTATGGTAGATTCAATTGGGAATCAGTATGTAATGCGCGGGGTTAAAAAGAGTGTAGCTCGTTTTGTTCAAACAGCACTTTTTACCGATCAATATGTAATGGAGAGTTTTATAGATACTTGGACTGAGAAATTTATATACGATTTTTATACTACGTCTCATCCCTATACTCCTTTCATTATTGGGGATCTTTCTAATGGTATAGGACTTTATCATACTAACCCAGAATTATACTATATTCCCAAGCAAGAGGTTTTAGGTAAATACAATACAACCTTTGGGGATGAATTGTATATGATAGAGGAGAGACCTAGTGATGGTTTTGATTTTGAAGATAGTTTTGGAAACTCTAATAATATTATCAGTACCACAAAGATGTTAAGTAATCTGCGTAAAGATGAGAAATACCAAGTGGATCAAATTGCTTTTTTACGAGCAAGGATTTTTGATCTTTTGATTGGAGATTGGGACAGGCACGCTGATCAGTGGAGGTGGAGCGAGTTTAAACAGGACGATAAAGTAGTTTATAAACCTATCCCTAGAGATAGAGACCAAGCTTTTGCTAAGATAGACGGGGCTCTTCTAAGTTGGATAAAAAAGCTTCCTCCTTTACGTCATATGCAATCCTATTCTAAGAGCTTTTCTAATCCAAGATGGATTAACCATACTGCATTTCCATTAGATCAATATTTATTAAAAACAATGACTTTGGACGATTGGTTAGAGCAAGCTCAAGATATTATTTTGAATTTGGATGATGCTTTTATTGATGATGTTTTCGCTTTGCTTCCTAGTGAAATTCAAGACCAGGAAATAGAAAATATTAAAGATATATTTAAGTACAAGAGAGATAATATTTTGGATTATTTACCACTTTATTATAATGAACTAAGAAAGTATGTTGTGCTGAGTGGAACGGATAAAAAAGATTATTTTCATATTACTAGAACACCTTCTGCAGAGGTGAAAGTGATGCAATATCGAGAAAAGAAAACAGGTAGAGAGCTGGAGTTTCAATATATATATTCGCCTGAGGTTACTAAAGAAATATGGATATATGGCTTAAATAACCAAGACGAGTTCTTAGTGGATGGTTCTACAGAAAATAATAAAATTAAGGTGCGTCTTATTGGTGGTAAGAATAAAGACACTTTTAATATGCAGAATCCTAACAATGTTGTCTTGTATGATTATAAAGAAGGTAAGAGTATAATTACATCAGGATCAGGTAAGGTAAATTCTAAATTTACTAACAATTACGATGTTAATAACTTTAATTATAAGAAACTTCCTTTAACCACAACAATGCTTCTTCCCAACGTTGGGTATAATCCAGAGGATGGGGTGAAGTTGGGGTTATTATTGAGTATAGAAAAGGATAAGTTTGTACATAATCCGTTTTCTGCTAAACATACTTTAAAAGGTTTTTACTCCTTTAACACTAACGGTTTAGAATTAGATTACAAAGGTTTTTTTGCAAATGCAACTAATAAATGGTTGTTTACTTTAGGGCTTGGGGTTACTAGTCCTAATTTTGCAATGAATTATTATGGTATGGGAAATGAAACCTTCTATTTCGATAGACTAGAAGGTAAGGAATATAAGAGAGTAAGAATTCAGAGTTATTCGATTAATCCAGGTTATATATATGAATCAGGTCAATGGGGGGATATTGAATTAGATATTGGCTATAAAGCATTGAAAGTAAAAGACCAAGCAAATCGTTTTATTACAAGTAGCCCCTTAGTGGTAAATCAAGATGTCTTTCAGATGCAGCATTATAGTACAATGCAAGTCAGCTATAATTATAAACAATATAATAACCTAGCGAACCCCACTAAAGGGTTTGCCTTTAACACCAATCTAGGATGGACAATCAATTTAGGACATGCCGCTCAGAATTTTGCTTTTTTAAATACTAATCTAAATTTTATTCACTATTTAACTAAGTCAGAAAATCTAGTGCTTGCTAGTAATATTATTTATCAAAATAGATTTAATAGTAATTTTGATTTTTATGATGCGGCTACTCTAGGAGGAAATGGTAATTTGAGAGGGTTTAGACCACAGAGGTTTACAGGTAAAAGTTCTTTTGTTCAAACTACAGACTTGCGAGTTAATTTAGCCGAATTTAATGCTGGTTTTATTCCAATGGAATTTGGTGTTTATGGTGGGTTTGATTATGGTAGAGTTTGGTCTGTGGGTGAGAAATCTAATATGTGGCATAATTCTTATGGTGCTGGAATTTGGATTAATACTTTACAGCAGGCGACTTTTCAATGTTCCTTCTTTCACAGTAAAGATGGGGGTAGATTTGTATTTGGATTAGGCTTCGGGTTTTAATTCATTTACATTTACGATATATATTTTACCTCCATTACCTTTGTTACGCTCATCACAAATAAACAAGTGTTGAGTGTCTTTAAAAGATACGGATTCCTTTTGACTAATATGATCTAGAGGGAAGTGAATAATTTCAGGGCTTTGTAAAGAAGTAAGATTCCAATTTTTTATTTGAATTAATTTTGTATTTGTAAGCAATAATATACTATGTTGCTCTGGCCAAAGAACTGCCCCTGTGATGGCTGATGTTCTGAAAGAGGAACCAGTTTTTATACTTGAGACAAATTTAGCTTGATGCTTTCCAGACTTGTTGGGAACTTGATAAATTAATGTAGTACCATCCCATGGGGAACTTCTATTTTTAGTAAAGATATAGAAGTGATTGTCAATTAATACAAATGCTTCTGCATCGAATAGCAATTTATCTTTTTCTGGTGGGAATTTAGTTTGATTCTCGTAAGAGAAATTAATGGTTGAACAAACATTTACAGTGTCTTTTAAAAGATCTTGCGCTTGTATTTTGAGTATACGTAAATTTTTTCTTTTATTGCTATTATTACCAAAGTCTCCAATATAGAGGTTACCTTGAGTATCGCTAGTTAACTCCTCCCAATCTATATTCTTGGCATTTACGTGGATCTTGTGGGTAATTTTACCTAGGGTATCGATTTGATATAAGGTGCTCTTGTTGCCTTTGTCTTGTAATAGCCAGAATTTACTTGTTAGTGTGTCGTAATACATCCCTGATACTTCTTTTAATTGCTTTGGGAGTAAGGCATATGTTTTTAATGGAGTCCTTGATACAGACTCACAGCTAATAAATATGAGTAGACCTACAATAAGATAGTAGAGGTAGTGTTTCATGAATTTTTATTTAAAGTTACAAAAATATAGTACTTAACTTATTAAGTTGTTTTAGAATCATAGTAATAATAATTGATTATACCTGTCTTTGTTTGTCATTATTTTTGTCTAGCGTTAATTAAAACCATTATTTGTTGAAACTTTAAAGTATATTTGCAAAATATAGGCTAGTCTTATTTTATAATAAAATAGGAAAATCTATCCATCTTGATTATATGGTTCTGCTCGATACACATAGTAAAGAGAATCATTAATTTAAACTTTGATATAACTACAAATGAAGAACATTAGAAACTTTTGTATAATTGCCCATATCGACCATGGTAAAAGTACCTTGGCAGACAGATTATTGGATGCAACACAAACTGTTACTGCTCGTGAGCAACAAAATCAGCTTTTAGATAGTATGGATTTGGAGCGAGAACGTGGTATTACCATTAAGTCACACGCTATCCAAATGGACTATGAATATGAAGGCGAAAAATATATTCTAAATTTAATTGACACACCAGGCCACGTAGATTTTTCTTATGAAGTTTCTAGATCTATTGCTGCTTGTGAAGGTGCTTTATTAATTGTTGATGCAGCCCAAAGTATTCAGGCTCAAACTATTTCTAATTTATATTTAGCTCTAGAGAATGATTTAGTTATTATTCCGGTATTAAATAAAGTTGATTTGCCTAGTGCAAATCCAGAGGAGGTTAGTGATGATATTGTCGATCTTTTAGGTTGTGATTATGAGGAAATTATTCCTGCTTCAGGAAAGACAGGATTAGGAGTACCAGATATTTTAAAGGCTATCATTGAGAGAGTACCTGCTCCTAAAGGTGATCCTAACGAGCCACTACAGGCATTGATATTCGATTCAGTTTACAACCCTTTCCGTGGAATAGAAGTAATCTTTCGTGTAATAAATGGAAAAATTACTAAAGGGCAGAAAATTAAGTTCCTAGCCACAGGTAAAGAGTACTTTGCTGATGAAATTGGAACTTTAAAATTAAACCAAGTACCTAAGAAGGAAATTTTAACAGGAGATGTTGGTTATTTAATTAGTGGAATTAAGGAAGCAAAAGAGGTTAAAGTAGGGGATACAGTTACAGATGCAAAAGAACCGACTTCTCAAATGATTGCTGGTTTTGAAAACGTGAAACCAATGGTTTTTGCTGGAATTTATCCTGTTGATACAGAGGATTATGAAGAGCTTCGTAATTCAATGGAAAAACTGCAATTAAATGATGCATCCTTGGTTTTTGCAGCAGAGAGTTCCGCAGCATTAGGTTTTGGTTTCCGTTGTGGATTCTTAGGAATGTTACACATGGAAATTATCCAGGAGCGCTTAGAAAGAGAGTTTAATATGACTGTTATTACTACTGTTCCTAACGTTTCTTACTTAGCATACACTAAAAAAGAACCAGAAACGCCAATCGTAGTAAATAACCCATCAGATTTACCGGAGCCTTCTAAGTTAGAACGAGTGGAGGAACCTTATATTAAAGCTACTATTATTACCAAAGCGGACTTTGTTGGCCAAGTAATGAGCTTATGTATAGATAAGCGTGGGGTTATTACTAACCAAACTTATCTAACCGAGGACAGAGTAGAGTTAACATTTGACATGCCTTTAGCAGAAATTGTATTCGATTTTTATGATCGTTTAAAAACTGTATCTAAAGGATATGCTTCTTTTGATTATTCTCCGATTGGAATGAGAACTTCTAACCTTGTTAAGGTGGATGTTATGTTAAATGCAAACGTTGTGGATGCTTTGTCTGCATTGATGCACGCTGACAATGCTTATTCTATTGGTAAGAAAATGTGTGAGAAATTAAAAGAATTGATTCCACGTCAACAATTTGATATTCCTATCCAGGCTGCAATTGGAGTAAAAGTTATTGCTCGTGAGACAGTCAAGGCACTTCGAAAAGACGTAACTGCAAAATGTTATGGAGGAGATATTTCTCGTAAGCGTAAATTACTAGAAAAACAAAAGGCTGGTAAAAAGCGTATGCGCCAAATAGGTAATGTTGAAATACCTCAAGAGGCATTTATGGCAGTATTAAAACTAAACGATTAAGCTTTTCAATAGTCTAGCTATTATATAAAAATATAGGCTTCTTTCTTTACTGAGAGAAGCCTATATGTTTTTTATATAAAACGCTTAATGGTTTTATCTAGAGCTTGTATGTCCATAAAGCCAGATTGTTTCCACAATAGCTTACCTTCTTTAAATAACATCAAAGTAGGAACTCCTCTGATTTGATATTTGGAGCTGTACAAAGTGGTTAATTGTGTGTTTTTATCTACATCAATTTTAATGATAGTAATCTTGTCTGTCATTCTTTGTTTTAATTCTACTAAAACTGGTGTTAGCATTTGACAAGGACCACACCAAGTGGCATAAAAATCAACCAAAGTTAAGGTGTCACGTTGAATTAATTTGGTAAATGATTCCATAATCTGCTTATTTGGTAGTATTACATGAGGAACTACATTGATTCTGTACTATAGGTAAAGAAGTTTTTTTAATTGTTCCAAACCCCCCTATAACATCAATCATATTGTGATACCCTCTAGCTTTTAATATGGATGCTGCAATTAGTGAACGATATCCACCAGCACAATGGATATAGAAAGGTTCATTTATTGGGAATTCAGATATGAATTCATTCAAATTATCTAAAGGAGTGTGATGTAGCTTGTCGTAGTCTAATCTAGCTGAATTAAATTCCCCTGGTTTACGTACATCATAGACTGCTAGCGGATTTGTGATTATGTTGCTTTGAAGAGTTGTGGCCTGTACTTGATTAATACAATCGGTTGGTAGTTGTGCTTGTATCCAAGTATCCATACCTCCTTCTAAGTATCCTAGAGTATTGTCATAGCCTACTCTGGCTAATCGGGTAATAGCTTCTTTTTCTCTGTTTTGCGGGCAAATTAGGATAATAGGCTGTTGGATATCTTTAATTAAGGCACCAACCCAAGGTGCGAATTGACCATCTAGACCAATGAATATTGAACCAGGAATATGTGCCTTGGCGAACTGCTCACCCGAACGAACATCTAATAGTAATGCATTGTTTGCTTCTACTGCTTTTTTTAATTCTTGCGCACTATAAGGTTTATTGTTCTCTATAATAGTTTGTACGTTTTGATACCCTTCTTTGTTTAATTTTACATTCAAAGGGAAGTATGCAGGAGGTGGTTGTAGACCATCTGTTACTTCGTTAATAAACTCCTGTTTTGTCATATTTGCTCGCAGGGCATAGTTAGTTTGTTTTTGCTGACCTAAAGTACCTATAGTTTCTTTACTAAGGTTTTTACCACAGGCAGAGCCAGCACCGTGAGCCGGATAAACTATCAAGTGATCCTCTAATGGCATAATTTTGTTTCTTAGCGAATCAAATAAAGTCCCAGCTAGTTGTTCTTGTGTTAGGTTTGCAGCTTTTTGGGCCAAATCTGGGCGTCCTACATCACCTAAAAATAGTGTGTCTCCAGTGAATATGGCTATATTTTCACCATTGTGATCTTTTAATAAGTAAGTGGTGCTTTCCATAGTATGTCCTGGTGTATGCAAAACAGTAATAGTTATATCACCTAAGTGAAATACTTCATTGTCTTTTGCTATATGTGCCTGGAAGCTTGGGTTAGCGTTTGGACCATAAATAATAGGTGCTCCTGTTAATTCAGATAAGGTAACATGACCACTTACAAAGTCAGCATGAAAATGAGTTTCAAAAATATATTTTATTTTTGAGTCATTTTTTTCGGCCTTGTCTATATATTGTTGTACTTCTCTTAAAGGATCAATTATTGCCACTTCTCCTTGGCTCTCAATGTAATATGCGCCTTGAGCTAGACACCCTGTATATATTTGTTCTATTTTCATTTTATTTTCTTAAAACTGTTGTAAAAATAAGAAGATGTTTTGAATTCTGTGGTAACTTTAAATGTGTACTAGAAAAACATCTCATTTATAAATATAAAAAAAGACATTATTAACACAAAATAGCCAAATCCTGTTTTGAGTTGAGAGTCTTTAAAAAATCGTGTTAAATACATTCCAATTAGAATCCCTATTATAGATAAGGCTGTAAAATTAAAGAGAATATTCCAACGTATATCATCAATTTGTAAGTTAGCTAGAAACCCTACTAGAGATTGGATTGTTATAATACATAGAGAGGTTCCTATTGCTGTTTTCATAGGCAATTTTAAGGAGAGAACTAAAATAGGTATAATTAAAAATCCTCCTCCCGCTCCAACACTTGCCGTAAGTATACCAATTAATACTCCTTGTAATAATAATTTAGAATAAGTATTACTGGTAGATTTACTCGGATCTCTAGGTTGTGATCTAATCATTTTTAATGCTGCAAATAACATCACAACAGCAAAGGTAAACATTATTAGAGTGTTTTTCTGTATATCTATTCCTAGTAAAGTAAAATGGGTTGGGATTAGTGGTAGTAGAACTTTTCTTGTGATAAACACACTAATTATGGAAGGAACTCCAAAGCCTATTACTGCTTTATAATTTACAGTTTTATAATATATATTTTTAAGTGCTCCAATAGATGTGGTACTTCCAACAATAAAAAGAGAGTAACTCGTAGCTATAAATGGCTCTATCTTTAAGAGATATACTAATACTGGTAGAGCTAGAATTGATCCTCCGCTACCAATTAAACCAAGAGAAATGCCAATGAGTAATGCACAGAAATACGCTAATATTGATGTTGGCTCCATTTTTAATTAATTTATTTCAATGTATTTTCGATTTAATCTAATGATTTTTTTTGTTTCTAACGTTTTTAATATTCTAGATATTACCACTCTAGAGGTATTTAGTTCTTCTGCTAGTTCTTGGTGGGTGTTGTTGATTATGTTGCTTTTAAAAATGTTTTGTTTGTCTTTTAATAGTTTTAATAATCTTTGTTCTTTTTTCATAAAAGCTAAGCTACCAATTGCTCCTAAAAGCTCATACATTCGATTATTATAGCTATTTAATACAAATGCTCTCCAGCTTTTATAATGTATTAGCCAGTGATCCATTTTATTTACTGGAATAAGTAACATACTTCCCTTTTTTTCTGCAATAGATCTAATTTCACTTTGTTTTTGCCTTGAACAGCAAGTCAGGGTAATAGCGCAGGTTTCACCTTTTTCAATATAGTATAATAACAAGTCACCTTTTTTTTTGATCCTCTCTTATAATTTTAATAGCACCAGAGATTAAAATTGGAATATATTAGATGTATTGACCTATATTCATTAGAGTTTCCTGTTCATCAAATGTTTTAAAGGTAGCTACTTTAGTTAATTCCCTAAGTAACTCAGGTTCAAATATATCTTTGAAATTGGCCTCAATAAAATCTTGCAGAGTATGATCAAGTAAATTTCTGCTCCTAAATTAATGTATTTCCATGATAATGACAACTTAAAATACTATTAAGGTGTTTTAGAATTAACTTAAGTAGTATTTGTTTTAGGTAGTGTCACTTTTTTTGCTGTGGTGCTTTTTTTGATATTAGTGGGGTAATTTGTCTTGGACTAGCCCATATAACCAAGTACCAATTAAAGCTCCTGCAATGCAAAATAAGACTGGAAGGAAGCCTGCTCCAAGAATTGCAAACATTGGACCGGGACATGCCCCAGCTAAAGCCCATCCTAGTCCAAATAAACTTCCACCTATCAGGTATCTTGGGATGCTTTTTGTCTTGTTTATAAAGATAATAGGTTGTTTATTGAAGTCTTTTAGTTTATACTTTTTTATCAATACTGTCGCCACTATAGAAAGACTCAACGCAGTTGCTATAATACCATACATGTGGAAACTATCAAATTGGAACATTTCATAGATTCTATACCAAGATGCAGCGCCAGATTTGAACATTCCAATACCAAAGAATATTCCTATTAGCAGATAAATTATTTTTTTCATTTACTTAGAGTTAGAAGATTAAAGGAAATAATAAGTGAATCATAATAAGGCCTCCTATAAAGAAACCAATTACAGCCATTAATGAAGCAAGTTGAAAGTTACTCAATCCTGAGATAGCGTGTCCCGATGTACATCCACCGGCGTATCTAGAGCCAAAACCGACTAAAAAACCTGCAACGAATAAGATTACTATTGTTTTAGAATCTTGCCAAGTAAATAATTCAAGTGGTAGATAGGTTTTACCTGGATCAATAAAGCCTAAGTCTTTTAATTTTCCTACACTTTCTAAAGCGATAGGTACGCTTGCTTGGTCTTCACTTAAAAGATAGTAAGCGATAAAGCCTCCTAGAATTGTACCAATTAAGAATAATAGATTCCAACTTTGGGCTTTCCAATTTGTATCAAAAAAACTACACGTTTTACCAGCACCCATCATAGTGCACATTGTTCGTAAATTAGAGGAGAAGCCAAAAGATTTCCCCATAAACAGCAAAAGGATTAAGCTCGTTGCTATAAAGAAACCTCCAATGTACCAAGGCCATGGTTGATATATCCAATTCATATTGTTAATTGTTTAATCTTGAGAGTACAAAGTTTAGCTTAAATGTTTAGTCGTACAGTAGCATGAGATACAAAACGCAATATTTTTTTTTCCTATAGTAGCAAGTTGGCAGTAATTTAGTAGTTTTATAAACTATTACTACCTAAAAAATAAATTTAAAAAATGAATAATAATACAAAACATAAAGTAGTGTTTCAGTTTAATACTAATACTATATTAGAACAAAAAGCTTTATTGACTTATGTTAATAATGTGAAGAAACATTGGGGAGAAGAAGTCTGCATTGATGTGGTTGTACATGGCCCTGGTATTGATATGTTAGTAGAGAATAAAACTATGGTAAAGGAGACTTTGATAAGTACTATGAATAAAGGGGTTGTTTTCTATGCATGTCAAAATACTCTAGAGGCTCGTAATATTTCTAAAGATGCTATTTTAAAAGGAACAGAGTTTGTCAGTTCGGGTTTAGTTACTATTATTGAAAGACAAGAGGCGGGTTGGGCTTATATTAAATGTAATCTATAAAAGATAATAATCTTGAAAAAGAGATTGAGAAACTACTTAATTTTGCTCTTACTAAAAAATAAATAATATTATGAAAATTGGTGTACATGATTTTTGCCAGTCTATACAAGCTAGAATATGCGGTAATGTGTCTTTTGAGGACCTCGTATTAGACAATATTTCTGTAGATAGTAGAAGTCTTGTTCACAGTGAAAACACCTTATTTTTTGCCTTAGAGGGACAAAATCACAATGGACATCATTTTATTGATGAGTTAATACAAAAGGGCGTGAAGTATTTCGTTGTATCTTCGAAGTACTCAATACCTAAAGAGAAAGATGCAGTTTTTTTTGTAGTTGATAATACTCTTGTTGCTTTACAAAAAATGGCGGCTAATCATAGGTCAATATTTTCCTACCCTGTTATAGGTATTACAGGAAGTAAAGGCAAAACAGTAATTAAAGAATGGTTAAACTTTCTTTTAAGTGATCGCTATCAGATTATTAGAAGTCCAAAGAGTTATAATTCTCAAACAGGAGTTGCTCTGTCTGTACTCTTTATGGAGGAAAAGCATAATTTGGGGATTTTTGAAGCCGGAATTTCCACTACTAATGAAATGTATAAGTTACAAGAGATCATTAGGCCTAATATTGGTCTGTTAACCAGTTTGACAGATGAGCATAATGAAGGGTTTGAAGATCAAAAGCAAAAGGTAATACAGAAAATACAGTTATTCAAAGATGCTGATGTTGTTTTATTAAAGCATGAGTCCAAGGTCATTGATTTACTAGGTAGTCTACCATACTTGAGTTATAGTTTAGAAGATAAAGATGCGTGGTTATATGGTAAAGTTGAAGCAGATACACTATGGCTTAAGTGCGGTGATGGTACTGAGTTTTCTGTGGTTTTGCCATTTACCAAACAAATAGATATAGATAATATATTGCTATGTATTGTAACAATGTTGTATTTAGGATATGCTCCAGACGTTATTCAAAGTGGTATTGCAAGGCTATTTCCGGTAGAACTAAGATTGCAGTTAATTAATGGCTCAAACAATTGTACTATTATTGAAGATGTCTATAACGCCGAGTACGCATCTTTAGTTATTGGTTTAGATTTTATGGAGAAACATAAAACTAGTATTAATAAAACAGTTATTTTATCAGATGTTATTAATAGTGGCTATAAAGCTGAACAACTATATCCATTAGTAAATCAATTGTTAGTAGATAATAAGATTACTCGATTAATAGCCATAGGACCTTTGATTAGTAAATACTTGTTTTCTGTGCGAAATACTTGGTTATTTGAATCTACCGATGAATTCTTAGCTAAAGTTTCTTTAGATGATTTTGACCAAGAGACAATTTTAATTAAGGGGTCTCGTGCTTCACGTTTCGATAAAATAGTAGCATTACTAGAGAAAAAAACCCATGAAACTGTCCTTGAGGTCAATTTAAATGCAATTAGACATAATTTAAACTTTTACCGATCTAGATTAGAGCCAAAAACTAAAGTAATGGTGATGGTAAAGGCTTTTGGTTATGGTAATGGAAGTTTTGAAATAGCTAAGCTCTTAGCTCATGAAAATGTAGATTATTTAGGGGTGGCTTTTACTGATGAGGGTATTGAATTGCGTAAAGCAGGTGTTAGAACTAATATTATAGTAATGAATCCTGAAATAAGTGCCTTTAATGCAATGTTGGCTTATGAATTAGAACCCGAAATTTACAGTACCCTTGAATTAGAAGCGTTTCTTAGAGTTGCTCGTTCTAAGAACGTATATCAATATCCTATTCATATAAAGTTAGATACAGGTATGCATAGACATGGGTTTTGCAGCTCAGAACTTCCTGAGTTAATTAATGTTTTGCAGCGTACAAATACAGTTGAGGTAAAAAGTATATTTTCTCATTTGTCAAGTAGTGATATCCCTGAATTTGAAGAATTCACTTTACAGCAAATAACTGATTTTAAGAAAAATAGTAAATTGCTAAAGGAATCTTTAAATATTCAGCCTATTCTACATATCCTCAATACATCGGGTATTTATAATTATCCCGAATTTCAAATGGATATGGTTCGTATAGGAATAGGTCTTTATGGAATAGGTAATAGTGCTTCTGAAATGGAACATTTAGAAAATGTTAGCACTTTAAAGACCAAAATAATGCAAGTAAAGGAGTTAGATTCTGGTCAGTCAGTTGGCTATGCAAGACGTTATATTACCACCCAGAAGGTAAAGATTGCTACAATCCCTATTGGATATGCCGATGGAATTCATCGTTCTTGGGGTAATGAAAAAGGTTATGTAATTATTAAAGGAAAAAAAGCAACTATAGTTGGTTCTATCTGTATGGATATGCTTATGGTGGATGTAAGCCATATAGATTGTAATGCAGGTGATCAGGTTATTGTTTTTGGAAAAGAACTACCTGTAACGGTAATTTCACAAGCAATAAATACTATTCCTTATGAGATTATCACAAGTATTGCTCAAAGAGTTAATAGAATATTTTTTGAAGAGTAAAAATATTCTATTTTTGTAATAGAGAAATGGAAAAAAAACTAAAAAAATTAAACTATGGGATTTATTAAAGAATTTAAAGAGTTCGCTGTTAAAGGAAATGTGATGGACCTTGCTGTAGGGGTGATCATTGGAGGTGCATTTGGCAAGATTGTCAACAGTGCGGTAAATGATGTAATTATGCCAATTGTTTCAGCTATCATAGGAACACCTGATTTTTCTAATCTATATGTTGTTCTAAAAGGAGCAGATACGGTTAGTAAAGGTGCTACTTTAGTGGATGCTAGAGCAGTTGATGGAGCAGTGATATTTGCTTATGGTAATTTTATTACAGAAGTAATTAGTTTCTTATTGTTAGCATTAGTAGTATTTATTTTAGTTAAAGGAGTCAACAAACTTCGTGAAGCAGAAAGTAAGTTAATCAATAAAAAATTAGAAGAAGAAGCTGCAGCGGAGCCTGAGGCACCAAAAGGTCCAACTCAAGAAGAGCTTTTAGAACAAATTAGAGATTTACTTAAGAGTAAACAATAATTTCACAGATTATAATAAAGCCACATTAAATATGTGGCTTTTATTATATGTATTGTTAAGAGTATTATTTAAACCATTTCCATAGATAATTATGGCCTTATATAAGAAAATCACTTTACAAGAAGCTACAGTATTGATATGGCAGGTTCAAGAGAGTCTACAGGAGCTATCATTGGGAGTAAATATGACCCAAAAAAGTAGCCAAAGAATGGCTTCCATGAAATCTTTAGTACATCAAAAAGGATTTTTAGCTATACGTCAATTATTGTTATTGGCAGGTTATAACGATAATGATTTGTTTTATAAAGATTGCGGAATGCCATATCTAAGTGATGGACGAAAAATTTCCATTACACATTCCTTTGAATTTGCAGCAATTATTATTTCAGACCATGTTGTGGGGATTGATATAGAGAAAAAGCGTGAGAAAATTAAGACGATCTCATCAAAGTTTTGTAACGAGAAACAATTGCAAAGTTTAGAATCTCAGGATTCTTTAGTAGATGCTTTAACACAAGTTTGGTGTGCAAAAGAAGCAATGTATAAAATGTGTAATAGTAGAAGCTTAAGTTTTAAGGAACATATGGCCGTGGATTTAAATGGTACTTCTTGGGTATGTAAAATGTCCTTTAGAAAAGAGTTTATTTACTATAGAGTAGATTTACAGGATTTTATGCTAGTTTATGCTTTTGAAAAAAACTAAGGATAATAAAAAAATAATGATTATTATTGTAAAAATTATATATAATGAAAATGGAAAATAATTTGGGGTATGCAACCCCAGTTGCTAATGAATCTGATCTTGTTAAAGCTCAGTTTTATAAGAAAACATATGCAAATTTGGCAGGAGGAGTTTTAGTTTTTATTCTTTTTGAAACAATTTTATTGAATACTCCTATAGTAGTAGAGACAATGTTAAGCTTGTTAAGTCGCGGTAACATGGCTTGGTTACTTTTAATAGGTGGTTTTATTGCAGTTACTTGGTTTGCTCAAAGTATGGTGTATAAAACAGCTAACAAACCCCAGCAATATGCAGGCTTTGCATTATATATCTTAGCAGAGGCATTGATTTTTGTGCCAATTTTATATGTAGCTATGCACATGACAGGTGATATGTCATTAATAACGCAAGCTGGTGTATTAACGGTAGCTCTTTTTGCTGGGTTAACCGGCGTAGTTTTTGGTTCAAATGCAGATTTCTCTTTCTTGCGTTCGATTCTAACTATTGGATTTTTCTTGGCTTTAGGTATAATTGTAGCTGGAATGTTATTCGGGTTTAACCTTGGTCTTTGGTTTTCTTTTGCCATGGTAGCATTAGCTTCAGGATCTATCTTATATAATACATGGCAAATCAAAAATGAATTTGCCGCAGACCAGTATCTTCCTGCTGCATTGAGTTTATTTGCATCATTGATGTTATTGTTCTGGTATATTTTGCGTATTTTAATGAGCAGAAATAATTAAGATTAATATTAAAATATTTAGAAGCCGTACTTGTTTTAAGTGCGGCTTTTTTTTAAACTTTAAGTAAATTATGTTGGAGTTTTTCTTTGGTTCCTATAAGGATACTAGTAGTCTTGATATTCTACTGGAAGTTGTTGTTTTTGCTTTTGGTATATTAAGTGTTTGGTATGCAAAGAAAGAGAATATTTTGGTGTTCCCAACTGGTATTTTGGCAACTCTTATTTCTGTTTATTTATTATATAATGCTGGTTATTTTGGAGATATGACTTTAAATATTTACTATTCTATAATGAGCGTTTTTGGCTGGTATATGTGGGGTAAAAGTAAAAAAGATAGTCGTCCGTCAGTTGCTATTAGTAGAACTAATTCTATACAAAAAATCATCGGTATAGTCTTGTTTGTACTAACAATTTGTATAATGTACATGGTCTATGTTTTATTTGGTCAAGAGTTGGAATTTGTTAATTATATAGATTTATTTACCTCTGGATTATTTTTCACAGCGATGTACTATATGGCACTTAAGAAAATCGAGAATTGGATTTTATGGTTGATTGCAAACCTTATATCTATTCCATTGTATGCCTATAGAGGTTTGGGTATTTTGTCCTGCCAGTTTATCATTTTTAGCATAATTGTGATTCAAGCCTATATATCCTGGTATAAAATTTTACAACAAACTAAAAATAATACCTCTAATGAATAAAGATTTACTCTATAAAGAATTACAGTTTAAAGCAGTTAGAAGTCAGGGGCCAGGAGGACAGCATGTAAATAAAGTGTCTTCTAAAATTATATTGTTCTTTGATATTGATCAAAGTTTAGTTTTGGATGAGCAGCAAAAAGAATTACTACGTTGTAAATTATCTACAAGAATAAGTAAGCAAAATGTTTTACAAGTTGTATGTGATCAAAGTAGAAGTCAGCTTAAAAATAAGCAATTAGCTTTTCTTAAATTTGTTGAGCTTCTAGAAAGTATATTCGTGGTTAATAAAAAGAGAATAAGTACAAAGTTACCATATTCGAAAATCCAAAAAAGGAAGGATGCCAAAATAAAGCTATCTAATAAGAAGGAGCTTAGAAAGAAGTTATTGTAAATAATTATAAGGGCTTTTTTGTCAAAGGTCTTTAGAAATTACTTTGATATTAAATTTATCGGATTAACTTTGTGTTTTTAAATCTCAAAGGGGTGCCCAGTTACGGGCTGAGATCATACCCATAGAACCTGGGCGGGTAATGCTGCCAAGGGAAATAAAAATAGACTGATACCTTTAGTCTATTGTGGAATAGTGTAATTATTAATTTTTAAAAAAAAATAATTGCCCCTTTTATTTGTAAATTCTTTACGAATGAAAAAAAGTATTATTCAATCAGTTTTAGCGAGTTTCTTAGTTTTTATTTCTAGTGCTTCAGTGTTTGCACAAGAAAATGTAATTCTAGAGAAAGATTCTATTACCCAAAGCGTATTAGATGAAATTGTTTTATCAGCCATTGTAGCAACTGATAAGACTCCTGTAGCCTTCGAAAACCTTAGTAAAAAACAAATGGCCAAGCGAAATTTAGGGCAAGACATTCCTAGTATGATGGCTATGATGACTTCGGTAGTTACCACTACAGATGCAGGAAATGGTATAGGGTATTCTAGTTTTCGTGTTAGAGGAAGCGATGCCACAAGAGTAAATGTTACTTTGAATGGCATTCCATACAATGATGGAGAGTCCCAAGGTTCTTTTTGGGTTAATATGCCCGATTTTACATCTTCTGTTCAAAATTTACAGTTACAAAGAGGAGTAGGTACATCCACAAATGGAGCTGCTGCATTTGGAGCAAGTTTAAATTTACAAACAGACAACTACTCCTATGATCCACAAGCAGAAATAGCCACTTCTTTTGGAAGTTATAATACACGTAAATCTACTTTGAAATTTAGTACTGGTTTAATTGATAACAAATTTGAGGTTTCGGGTAGATTGTCAGATATTCAGTCTGATGGATATATAGATCGGGCTAGTTCTGATTTGAAAAGTTATTTTGTTCAAGGAGTTTATGTAGGTAATTCTACTTTGCTTAAAGCAATTGTTTTTGGAGGTAAGCAAAAGACATATCAAGCTTGGAATGGAATTGATAAAGAGCAAATGGAGCTTTATGGTCGTCGTTTTAATACCTCAGGATTATATTATGATGATCAAAATAAAATGCAATTTTATAATAATGAGACTGATAATTATATCCAAGACCATTATCAATTTCATTGGACACAACAATGGCCAAAGAATTGGTCCTCTAATTTTTCTTTGCATTATACTAAAGGAGATGGTTATTATGAAAACTATAAGCCTAACGAGAGGTTAACTAACTATGGCTTAAAAGATGTACAGGTGGATAATCAACTTATTACTAGAAGTGATATTATTCGAACCAAAAGTTTACTAAATCACTTTTATGGAACAGTTTTTAATGTCAATTATGTCAAAGATAACGTAGATTTTATTTTTGGTGGTGCAATTAGCAAATATCAGGGAGATCATTTTGGAAATATTTTATGGGTAAAACAAGTTATTCCATATAACTATAAACAAGAGTATTACCGCGATAATTCTACCAAGATAGATATGAATTTCTTTGCTAAGCTCAACTATAAGTTGACAACCAAACTTAGTCTATATGCAGATTTACAATACAGAAGAGTAAGTTATAAAGCAAATGCTGCCGAGACTGGTAATGTCAATGATATCTTTGACTTTTTTAATCCTAAGGCAGGACTCGTTTACGATTTTAATGATAAGAATCAGTTCTATTTTTCTTATGCTCGAGCAAACAGAGAGCCAAGTAGAAATGACTATGAAGGCCCTGGAAAGCCAAAGGCAGAGAAATTAGATGATTACGAGTTAGGTTGGCGTTATAAATCTTCCAAAGTTAGTTTTAACGCTAACGCATATCTTATGAATTACACCGATCAATTGGTTCTCACAGGAGAGTTAAATGACGTGGGGGCTTCTCTTAGAGCTAATAGTGGAAGTAGCTATCGTATCGGTTTAGAGCTTGATGCTAATGTATTTGTTTTAGAAAAGTTAATTTGGTCGCCAAGTATAAGCTTAAGTAGTAATAAGAATAGAAATTATAAGGAGATGTGGTTAGGTAAACAAACAGATTTTGGAAAAACTGCCATTTCATTCTCTCCTAATTTAGTGGCCTCGAACACTCTTAGCTATCTTCCGTATAAAGATGTAACTGTCTCACTTTTAACCAGGTATGTTTCCTCTCAATATATGTCTAATTTAGAAAGTGAAAACTCTAAACTGGATTCATATTTTGTTAACGATTTAAATATTGCCTATACTATGAAACTTAATACTTGGGTAAAAAGTATCGAGTTCTCATTGTTGGCCAATAATTTGTTTAACGTTAAGTATATCTCAAATGGATACTACTGGTCCTATTTTGACGGAACTTCTATGGTTGATGGAGCTGGTTATTATCCCCAAGCAGAATTTAATATTCTTGCAGGAGTAGTTATTAAGTTTTAATAAACAATACTTATAGTGTTGGAGTCTCTAGAACTTTGGACTGGATATGGCTTTAGAGGATAGTATTTTTGGCTTTGATCCAAAGGACTTCCGTCTCTTAAGCTATAGGCAAATTCTTTGCCATTGTGATAAGAGATGTCTTTACAGACAACAATTAAACTTGTAGGAGTTTGTCTATGTAGATGAGAGTTCCTTCCATTGGGTTTATGGTTTGGACATGTTAACTCATAGCCTTGGAAATATCCACCAGCATTTCTAATAGCAATACCTGTAATACCATAATTATTTGTTATGTAGACTCCATCAGGAAGTCTTACTTGATTTGCAGCGGGTGACCTAAGATCCAAGGTAAAATTAACAGAAACTGCAGGTAAGTTAGGATTGTAATAACCCATCTGGTCATTTGAGCAACTCACAGATGTAAAGACAATTATTAAGACAATTAGTAACTTTTTCATATGGTAATTTTTTGAAATACAAATTTAATTAATTAACTTTGACAAAGAGTTAAATTTCGAGTAGTAAGATACTAAATATAAAGAAAAATATTATTGTTGGAAGAAATCCCGTTTTAATGGGATTTTTTCTATTTATATAAACCATTAATTATGAGTAAGATTTCATATTATACTGCTGAAGGTTTGAAAAAGTTGAAAGACGAACTAGAGCAGTTAAAAAGTGTTGAGCGTCCTAGAGCATCTCAAGCAATTGCTGATGCAAGGGACAAGGGAGATTTATCGGAGAATGCCGAGTACGATGCAGCAAAAGAAGCACAAGGTTTATTAGAACTTAAAATTTCTAAGTTTGAGGAAGTTGTAGCTAATGCTAGATTGATAGATGAATCACAATTAGATACAACTAAAGTTCTTGTTTTATCTAAAGTTAAGATTAAGAATCAAGCAAACGGAGCGCAAATTACTTACACACTTGTGGCAGAAAGTGAAGCAGATTTGAAGGCAGCGAAGATATCGGTTACTTCACCAATTGGTAGAGGTTTATTAGGTAAAAGTGTTGGAGATATTGCAGAGATTACTGTGCCAAATGGTAAGATGCAGTTTGAAATTTTAGAAATATCTAGAAATTAATTAAATTAGTTATTATGGCTTCTATTTTCACTAAAATTATTCAAGGAGAAGTCCCTGCTTACAAAGTAGCGGAGAATGATAAGTTTTTAGCTTTCTTGGATATTAATCCAAATGCTATAGGACATACTTTGTGTATTCCTAAGAAGGAGGAAGATAAAATTTTTGATTTATCCCAACAAGAGTATGGAGAATTAATGGAATTTTCTCGAAAAGTAGCTATTGCTTTAGAGAAAGCAGTTCCATGTAAGCGAGTAGGTATGTCTGTTGTTGGCTTAGAAGTTCCACATGTTCACGTACACCTTATTCCGTTACAAAGCATGGATGATATTAGATTCACTAAGAAAGAAAAACTAACAGCTCAAGAATTTGAAGATATTGCTAAAGCAATTCAAAGTAAATTATAAGTTTGTTGTTTCACTAACATAAAAAAAGCCATCTTGAAAGAGATGGCTTTTATTTTTTATATATTACGGTAAAGGTGGTTCCTTTGCCTATTTCTGACTGCAAGACTTTAATAGTTCCATTTTGGAAGTCTTTTACTATTCTTTTTGTCAAAGACAAACCTAATCCCCAACCTCTTTTTTTGGTGGTGTATCCTGGTTCAAATATTTTTTTATAATGTTTCTTGGGTATGCCGTTTCCGCTATCTTTAATATTTAGACTTATATAATGTTCATTGTCTAGGATAGAAACGCTTATACTGCCTTTTCCTTTAATGGCATCAATGGCATTCTTTAACAAGTTTTCAATTGTCCAAGAATGTAGTTCATGATTTAGTGGAATCCATATAGGATAATCGGGTAAATTTATTTGAAAATCAATTTGTTTGGAATTTCGATTTTGAATGTATTCCGTGGTCTTCCTAGTTTCCATTACTATGTCCAAAGGAACTAGGGTCGGTTTTGAACCGATTTTAGAAAATCTATCAGCAATTATTTGTAGTTTTTTTACGTCTTTGTCAATTTCACTTACTATAGAGTTATCAATATTCTCTAGTTTCATGATCTCGACCCAACCTAACAAAGAGGTTAGGGGAGTTCCTATCTGATGGGCAGTTTCTTTTGCCATACCGGTCCAGAGTTTATTTTGTGAGGCACTTTTATTGCTTTTGTAAAATACTACTATTAGTATAGTGAAGAATAGAAATATTAATACAAGTGATAGTGGATAGTATTTTAATTTTGTTAGTAGAGAAGAATCTCCGTAGTAAAGATATTGTGTTTCTTGACCAACATTTAGTTCAATTGGTGCATTTTGTGATTTAAGTTTTTTTAGGAATGTATCTAACTCTTTAGGATTAGTACTAATATTATTAGGAATATTGCTAGTGGAAATAATACTATCTAATTGGGTAGTTTGTATTATTGGTATGGTTCTGTTTTCAGTTAAGATTAAGAGAATTAAATCTAAATTAGTATCAAGTTTAGCATGATCTAAAGTATTAGAGGCTTCGGCCCATATATTCATTTTTAAGCGCTCTTCTTCTTTGTACATTTGAAAGAAAGAAAAAGTATTCCATAAAATGAATAACAAAGCTATAAAAGCTAGTGCTATAGATAGCCAACGTAAGGTTTCTTTTTTATTGTGAATCATATTTTAGTTTGAACCTTAAAATTAGTAAATTATAGTATAGTAATAAAACCAAATAACTCACTGTAATTACTTTTATTGTTCTAAAAGGTTTTGTAAATTTACTCTTTTCAAACCAGATATCTAATTCATATGAAGACAATTACACCAGGTGAAATACCTGTGCACGAGTTACAAGGATATCTACAAGCCGCAATAGGACCTAGGCCAATTGCTTTAGCAAGTAGTGTAGACTTAGAGGGAACTCCAAATTTATCTCCATTTAGTTTTTTTAATCTATTTAGTGCTAATCCTCCTATTGTTGTTTTCTCTCCTTCACGTCGGGTTAGAGATAATACTGTAAAAGATACTTTGTTAAACGTTCAGCATACAAAAGAGGTGGTAATTAATATAGTTAATTACAATTTGGTGCAACAAAGCTCTTTATCTAGTACTGAATATGACAGTGCTGTTAACGAGTTTGTTAAAAGTGGCTTAACTATGGTTGCTTCTGATATAGTAAAACCATTTCGTGTTAAGGAAAGCCCTGTGCAACTGGAGTGTGTGGTAAAAGATATAATTTCTTTAGGAGAACAAGGTGGCGCTGGAAATTTAGTTATATGTGAAGTTGTGAAATTACATATAAATGAGCAAGTTTTAGATAGTCACGGTAAGATTGATCAGCATAAAATTGACTTAGTATCTCGAATGGGAGCAAATTGGTATTCTCGTGCCAACTTAGGAATGTTTGAAGTAGCAAAGCCTTTAACTACTTTAGGTATTGGAGTAGATGCAATAGATAAGTCAGTTATCGATAGCAATATATTTAATGGAAACGAATTAGGTATGTTAGGCAATATTGAGAGTGTTCCGACACAAGAACAAATCGATTTATTTTTAAATACCTCTCCGGAGCTACAAGGAATTTTGAAATCTGGTAATATTGAGGATAAATTTCGCTATGCAAAAAAATTTTTAGAGGAAAATAATGTACCTTTGGCATGGAAAACTATTTTAGCCAAATAGTGTAAAAAAGTTGAACCAAGAAAATATTTAATAAAATGGAAGTTACCGGAAGAATCAAAATAATTGGACAGCCGCAGGATATAAGTAGCAGTTTTAGAAAAAGAGAATTAGTAGTTACAACAGAGGAGCAATATCCTCAACATATCACTATTGAATTTGTACAAGATAAAGCAGATCTATTGAATAATTTTCAAATTGGTGAGCAAGTTCGTGTATCTATTAATTTAAGAGGTCGTGAATGGACCAATCCACAAGGAGAAACTAGATATTTCAATTCAATCCATGGATGGAGAATTGATAAAATGCAACAAGAACAAGTTGATTCTTCTTTCCAAGGTGGATATAATCCTAACCAACAGCAAAATCAGTTTGGTCAGAACCAACAACAAAACCAACAACAAAACCAGTTTGGTCAGAACCAACAACAGCAAAACCAGTTTGGTCAAAACCAACAACAGCAAAATCAATTTGGTCAAAACCAACAACAACAAAATCAGTTTGGTCAAAACCAACAGGCTCCTAGCCAATTTCCACCCGCAACGAACTACAATGAAGAGGATCACGACGATTTACCTTTCTAGATAAGATCTTTTAAAAATATAATCCCTAAGTTTATGCTTAGGGATTTTTTTATAGTTATGATACATATTTTAGATGACAATCTTAATTTTCCATGCGTATCAAGCGCTCATGTAAGTGGTATACTTGCAATAGGAGGTGATTTAAGTTTAGAACGATTATTGTCTGCTTATAAATCAGGTGTTTTTCCCTGGTTTGAAGATGGTGAGCCTATTACATGGTGGGCCCCATCACATCGTATGGTTCTTTTTTTATCAGAATTAAAAGTTTCCAAGAGTATGAGTAAAATTTTGCGTAGTAAAATTTTTGAGATAAGAATCAATACTGCGTTTTTAGAGGTAATTACTAACTGTCAAAATACTAAAAGATCAGGACAAAGTGGTACTTGGATTACCGATCAAATGATTGAAGCTTACTATGGGCTTTTTCAAAATGGATACGCTATGAGCGTAGAGGTCTGGCAAGATAATCGACTTGTAGGAGGACTTTATGGGGTTGATATAGGAAGAGTATTTTGTGGTGAGAGTATGTTTTCTTTAGTTCCCAATGCTAGTAAAGTAGCTTTTATTTATTTAGTTAATTATTTGAGCCAAAAAGATTATAGACTACTAGATTGTCAAGTCTATAATCCGCATTTGGCTTCTTTGGGAGCACGTGAAATATCCAGGAATGAGTTCATGGATATTTTGCAAAAAGATTAGTTTATGATAATTATCTTTTGTGAATAAGTAGTTGGGCTCATTAATATCTTGTAAAGATGTTGATAACTAGGGTGTAATTACATTATATTGTTCATAAGTATGTATTTGTTGTTAATAACTTTGGTTTATAAGCTTCTATTAGTGTTGATAACTTCTAAGTGATGTTAATAACCTACCATGGGTTGTGGATAAGTATACTTATTAGTAATGTAAAAAGAGGCTTTAAACCACCTGATTTAAAGCCTCTTTTTATTTTATGTCTTAAGATATTATATTCTTTAGTCTATGACATTATTGTTTTGTTTTTAGATATTTTATCCACTATAACAGCAATAGCTCCATCCCCCATTACATTACATGCTGTTCCAAAGCTATCCATTGCGATGTACAAGGCTATCATTAAGCTTTGTTGTTCTGTATTAAATCCAAGAATAGAGTTAAGAACACCTAATGCAGCCATAATAGCACCTCCAGGAACACCCGGGGCAGCTATCATTGCTATACCTAACATGAAAATAAAACCGATCATTTGTAAGGGATCTATCGGGGTTCCTTGTATCATCATCAGTGCAATGGCACAAGCAACAATTTTTAAAGTACTACCTCCTAAGTGTATGGTAGCGCAAAATGGAATAGCAAATCCAGCTATTTTGGGATCAACATCGTTTTTTAGAGTTTGTTCTAAAGTAACTGGTATTGTTGCTGCAGAGGATTGAGTTCCCAATGCTGTAAAGTACGCTGGTAGCATATTTTTCATTAATACCAGTGGGTTTCTTGAGACAAACACCCCTGCGATGACATATTGAATAACCAACAATAGGATGTGCAGAACGAAAATTACTCCTATAACTTTTATAAAAGTTCCAAGTATAATAAATACTTGGCCGCTATAGGTCATATTTAGGAATATACCGAATATAAATAGCGGTAATAAAGGAATAATTACTCGATTAATAATTGACATCACAACATCTTGAAAGTCGTTAAAAACTCCCTGTAAGTAGTTGTATTGGCTATATGCTATGCAAATCCCCAATATAAACGAGATAACTAATGCACTCATTATGTCAAACATTGGAGGAATATCAATATTAAAATATGGTAAAAGTGTCTTATTTTGCTCCTCGAATACCTCTAAGGAGTTAGATTGTAATATCTCAGGAAATATACTCATGGATACTCCATAGGTTAGAAATCCAGAGAATAAAGTTGAACCGTATGCAATTAAAGTAGTTACTATTAATAATTTACCAGCGCTCTTTCCTATATTACCAATGGCAGGTACAATAAGACCAACTATGATTAAAGGAATAGTGAAGTTTAGAAAATTTCCAAATAGAGAATTGAACGTTGAAAATACTCTAGAAAGTGGTTCTGGTAGTATGTTACCTAGTAAAATACCTAGAGCAATGGCGATAATAATCTGTAGTAGTAGATTCTTTTTTAAAAAATTCATGTTATTTGTAGTTGAGACGTGTAAATGTATAAAAAAAATAAGCCTTGAGCAATTTTGCTCAAGGCTTGTTTTTTTTATGACTCAGTGTAAAATTAACCTACAACTGAAGCTCTTTTGAAACCAACAACAGTTAAACCTTTGCTAATAGAGTCAACATATTGAGCAACGCTCATTTTGTTTTCTTTAATATAGTCTTGGTTTACTAATGTATTGTCTTTGAAGAAACGATTTAATTTTCCTTTAGCGATGTTATCTAACATTGCCTCTGGTTTTCCTTCTTGACGTAATTGATCTTTAGCAATTTCAATTTCTTTTTCAATGATATCAGATGCAACACCTTCTTCATTAAGAGCAATTGGGTTCATCGCAGCAGCTTGCATAGCAACGTTTCTAGCAGCTTCTTCAGCTCCTTCAACACTGTTTGATAATGCAACGATAGTAGCAATTTTGTTACCTGCGTGGATGTAAGATCCAATGAAAGTTCCTTCTAATTTTTCGAAAGTACCAATCTCAATTTTCTCTCCGATAACTCCTGTTTGCTCAATTAATTTTTCAGCAACAGTGATGTTTTCGAATGGAGCAGCTAAGAAATCTTCTTTTTTGTCGAATTGTAACGCTAAAGTAGCGAAATCTGTAGCTAATTTTATAAAGTCTTCGTTTTTAGCAACGAAGTCAGTCTCACAGTTTAATGTAATTACAGCACCTAAAGTGTTATCAGCATTTACAACAGCAATAGCAGCACCTTCTGTAGATTCTCTATCTGCTCTGTTAGCAGCAACTTTTTGTCCTTTTTTACGTAGGTTTTCGATAGCTAAATCAAAATCTCCGTTAGCTTCAACTAAAGCTTTTTTACAGTCCATCATTCCGGCACCTGTAAGTTTTCTAAGCTCGTTAACTTGTGCAGCAGTAATATTTGCCATGTTTAAGTTGTATTTAATAGTTAATAAAAAAAGTCGTTATGGACAGCTGAATACTAAGGTAAACATCTATCAGCATAACGACTTTAAGATATTGTTAAAAAATTATGCTTTAGTAGCCTCTTCTTTAGTAGTAGCTGCAGTAGCTTCTTCTTTTTCAGATTTTCTTTCTGCATTACCTTCGATAATAGCAGATGTAACTAAAGTTAAGATTTTATCGATTGATTTAGAAGCATCATCGTTTGCTGGGATAACAAAATCAACTTGACGTGGGTCAGAGTTTGTGTCAACCATAGCAAAGATTGGAATGTTTAATTTTTGAGCTTCTTTAATCGCAATGTGTTCTGCTTTAATATCTACAACAAATAGAGCTGCTGGTAGACGAGTCATGTCAGCGATTGAACCTAAGTTCTTCTCTAATTTTGCACGAAGACGTTCAACTTGTAAACGCTCTTTCTTAGAAAGAGTCATAAATGTACCGTCTTTTTTCATTCTATCAATAGAAGCCATTTTCTTAACAGCTTTACGGATAGTAACGAAGTTTGTTAACATACCACCTGGCCATCTTTCAGTGATGTAAGGCATGTTAGCTGCAGCTGCTTTTTCAGCTACGATATCTTTTGCTTGCTTTTTAGTAGCAACAAAAAGTACTTTTCTTCCTGATGCAGCAATTTTTTTCAAAGCTTCATTAGCCTCTTCAATTTTAGCTGCAGTTTTATATAGATTGATAATGTGAATACCATTACGCTCCATATAGATATAAGGAGCCATGTTTGGGTCCCATTTTCTAGTCATGTGTCCGAAATGTACACCTGCCTCTAGTAATTCTTTAACTTCTACGTTGTTTGCCATTTCTGTAATAGTTTACGTTCTGTTTATTTAGCAATGATTAAGTAGCGATGAATATAATATTCGGTCTTGACCATTTAGATGCTAAACTACCTCTTACCTCAGTAAGTGGGCAACAAAAACTTAGATTTTTTAATAATAAATAAATATTAACGTTTAGAGAATTGGAATCTCTTACGAGCACCTTTCTGACCGAATTTCTTACGTTCAACCATACGTGGGTCACGCGTTAATAAACCTTCTGGTTTTAAAACTGATCTGTGTTCTACTTCGATTTCACACATTGCTCTAGCAATAGCCATACGTACAGCTTCCGCTTGTCCTGTGCTTCCTCCTCCGTAAACATTTACTTTAATATCAAAGTTTTCAACATTATCAGTTAATGTTAATGGTTGTAAAACTTTATATTGTAAAGTAGCTGTTGGAAAATAAGTTGTGAACTCTTTTTTGTTTACTGTAATTTGTCCTGTTCCTTCTGAAACATAAACACGAGCTACAGCAGTTTTTCTTCTACCGATTTTGTGAATAACTCCCATTACTTAATTTCGTTTAAATTAACGGTTTTAGGTTGTTGAGCTTCGTGTTTGTGCTCAGTACCTACATTTACATTTAGGTTACGGAATAATTGTGCACCTAATTTGTTTTTAGGTAACATTCCTTTAACTGCTTTTTCAACTAATAATGCTGGATTCTTAGATTGCATTACTTTAGCAGTTAATACTCTTTGACCTCCTGGGTAACCAGTGTGACGGATATATTGTTTATCCTCTAATTTGTTACCTGTAAGGTTGATTTTTTCTGCGTTGATCACGATTACGTTGTCTCCACAGTCTACGTGCGGTGTGTAATTTGTTTTGTGTTTACCTCTTAAAAGTACTGCAACTTTTGAAGCAAAACGTCCCAAATTCTGACCTTCAGCGTCAACAATTAACCACTCTTTTTGAGCAGTAGCTTTGTTAGCCGATACTGTCTTGTAGCTTAAACTTTCCACAATAATTTAGTATTTAATTAAACATTCCATTCCCAATTAAGGGAGTGCAAAAGTACAAATATTTATTTACTATGCAAATACATGTTATGATTTTTTTAAATATTTAATCACTCAATGAATTGAGTTGTAAGTTGTTTAGGTGTATTTTGCAATGCGAATATACAGTTTTTTATGTATTTAATTGTAAGTCTTCCTATTATATAATTCAATGTTATAAAACTAGCTATTTTCATATAGATTTCATATATAGACTATTGGGTAAATTCTATTGGAGCTTTACATGTTTTTTCTAAGGAGCTTAGTAGTATTTTGTTTTTTTAATTTATGTATTACTTGTTTACAATGCTATGTAAATAGATAGTGTTTAGTGCAGTCTTGATCTGCTTTAGTAAAACAGCTGTTTTTAAAGCCTAAGTCAAGGTTTTTTTTAAGTGAATTCAATTACTATTTTAAAGGCGTTAGATCAGGCTCTGAGATTATAGCCTTATTGCTAAGCAATAAGTTGTTTTGGGAATGCAAATCTCTTTAAGATGGTATTGTGGTAGATAGATCGTATATTTTATTAACATGGAGACTAATAGTTCTAATACATATAGTTAGCGTCGAAATAAAAATGGCAAGAGCAATCTTTGATTGTCTTACCATTTTTAGTACTTATATAGTAATTAGCATAATACTTGTCTTAGATATATTTTTTTGTAAATATTACTAATTTAAGGTTTTGTGAAGTTTAATTCACATGTATAAGCTTTTTCTTTACTGTATTTAGCTCATTGCTATTTAAGGGCAAAAATTTAATGTGCTTCTAGCCAATTCTGGCCAACTCCTAAATCCACTACTAGTGGAATTTGGAGTGAGAAAGCATTTTGCATTTGATCTTTTACCATTATTTTTAAGTCTTCTAATTCCTCTTTATGAGCGTCGAAAACTAGCTCATCATGTACCTGAAGTAGCATCTTTGATTTCCAATTTTCAGTTGCTAGTTTTTGATGGATATTTATCATAGCTATTTTAATTATATCTGCTGCGCTTCCTTGAATTGGTGCGTTCACAGCATTTCTTTCAGCAGCTGATCTTACCATAGCATTTTGAGAATTAATGTCTTTTAAATATCTTCTACGACCTAAAATGGTTTGTACATAGCCATTATCTCTTGCAAAATCCACTTGGTTGGCTATATAATTTTTTAGTTTAGGGTAGCTATTGTAATATGCATCAATTAGTTCTTTGCTTTGTGCTCGCGTTAAATTAGTTTGATTACTAAGTCCAAATGCTGAAACCCCATATATAATCCCGAAGTTTACTGTTTTTGCATGACTTCTTTGTTCTTTAGTTACTTCTTCTAATGGAATATTAAATACTTTAGCAGCAGTGGCACTATGAATATCTAGGCCTTTGTTGAAAGCCTCAATCATATTATCTTCTTGACTTAAAGCAGCTATTATTCTCAATTCAATTTGAGAGTAATCTGCAGCTAAGAGTAAATAATCTTGGTTTCTTGGAACAAATGCTTTTCGTATAGCTCTACCTGTTTTTGTTCTAATAGGAATATTCTGTAAGTTTGGATTATTGGAGCTTAGCCTTCCTGTAGAGGCTACAGCTTGCATATATTCGGTATGTATTCTGTTTGTTTTGGGATCTACTTGTTTTGGTAAAGCTTCTACATATGTATTTTGTAGTTTAATTAAACTTCTCCATTGAAGTATGTTCTGTACTATTAGATTCTCTTTACTTAAGTTACTTAGGATTTCCTCTCCAGTTGCATATTGGCCTGTTTTAGTTTTTTTAGGTTTAGGACCACCAATTAAAAGCTTTTCAAAAAGGATTTCTCCTAGTTGTTTGGGTGAGGCTAAGTTAAATTCTTCTCCAGCTTCTAAAAATATAGAATGCTGTAAAGTATCAATGTCCTGTTGTAATTGTTCTTGTAGAGTAGCTAAAAATGAAATATCTAATGCTATACCTTCACTTTCCATATCAGCTAATACTTTGACTAAAGGAATTTCTATATCATTGAATAAATCAATAGTCTTTGTTTCCACCAATAAAGGTTCGAAACATTGTTTTAGCTGTAAGGTTACATCGGCATCCTCTGCGGCATATTCTTTTACCATATCTAAATCTACATCTTGCATGGTTTTTTGATTTTTGCCCTTTTTTCCTATTAACTCCTCAATAGGTTGAGGAGTATAATTTAGATACGTTTCCGATAGTATATCCAAATTATGGCGCATATCTGGATTTATTAAGTAATGAGCAATCATTGTGTCAAATAAAGGTGCGTTTACCTGTATTCCATATTGCATCAGAACTTTTATGTCGTATTTTAAATTTTGTCCTATTTTTTGAATTTCCGTCGAAGAGAAGAAACCTCTGAATTCTTCTAAAATTTCTATTGCTTGAGCTCTGTCTAAAGGAAGGGGAACGTAAAAAGCTTTAGTAGCCTCAAAGCTAAAAGCAATTCCAACTAGATCTGCATTTAATGCATCTAGAGATGTAGTTTCTGTATCGAAAGCTACACTTTTGTGTTGTAAGAGACTTTGAATTAATAGTTTGCGAGACATTTTACTGTTACAAAGTTGATACAGGTGCTTTTTAGTCTGTAGGTTTGTAAAGGTCGTGGTTCCGAAATCTAGTAAACCGACCGATTGCTCTTGTGTCGAGAATAAATCAGGTGCTTTTTGCTGACTATCTTTGGCTAGATTTATATTGTTTGTTTCATCCTTTTGTGAGGTTGTGAAAATTTTGTCGAATTGCTCTTTCATTCGGCGAAATTCTAGTTCGGTAAATAGAGCCTCTGATTTTTCAATATCTGGAGTTTCTAAAATATAATTTTCCGCACTGAAGCTTACCGGACAATCTAGTATAATAGTTGCTAGTTGTTTGGATAAAATTCCCAATTCTTTATTAGCTTCTAGGTTTTGTTTCATTTTACCTTTCAATAGGTGAGTATTGGCCAGTAAGTTTTCCATAGAACCAAATTCTTTTATGAATTTTTTAGCGGTTTTATCTCCTACTCCTGGAAGACCTGGAATATTGTCAACTGCGTCTCCCATCATACCTAAGTAATCAATTACCTGCAGTGGATGGTCTACCTCAAATTTCTCTTTTACTTGATCAACTCCCCAGATTTCTATACCATTACCCATTCGAGCAGGTTTATACATGAAAATATTTTCAGAAACTAATTGTGCATAATCTTTATCTGGTGTTACCATAAAAACCTGGAAATTTTCCTTTTCAGCTTGTTTGGCTAATGTTCCAATTAGGTCGTCGGCTTCAATTCCATTTACCTCAATAATTGGAATATGCATAGCCTTCAAAATTTCTTTTATATATGGTACCGCAATTTTAATAGCCTCTGGTGTTTGATCTCTATTGGCCTTGTACTCTGGAAAAACATTAAGGCGTTGGGTACTACCTCCTTTATCAAAGGCTACAGCTAAGTGGTCCGGTTTTTCTCTTTTAATTACATCTAATAGGGAATTCATGAATCCTAAGATAGCAGAGGTGTCTAGTCCTTTTGAGTTAATTCTCGGATTCTTTATAAAAGCATAGTATCCTCTAAAAATCAGAGCGTATGCATCTAGTAAGAAAAGGCGATTTTTATTAGCCATGGAAGATGGGTTTTTGTTTTTTTTATAATAAGTAGTCAAAGATAAGGATTTTTAGTTGCTCGGTAATAATCCAATTTTAAGTATAAAAATATCAGTTGATTAGGTTATTTAAATTTTGTTAAACCTTGTGTAGGGTGGTATTATTAAGTTATTTTTGTTAATAAGTAGAATTATTAAATGTTATGAGAATTGGAATTATAGTATTGTTATTTGTTTTAATAGAAGTCTTTGCTTTCATAGGTATAAAACAATTAACCAAGAAAAAGAGTGTATTAGTAAGCTATATTATATTTAGTTTAGCCATAGTGGTGATTATAATATATGGTTTTACAACTTTTAGTAGGCAACAAGACACTAATATAGCTGCAATGCTTTCCTTCACTTTAGTGTTGCTTATTTATATCCCTAAACTCATTATAGCTTCATTTATTTTAATTGAGGATTTATTGCGTTATTTAATAGGTGGAGTAAGGAGAATTAAGCAATATTTTACTTCTTTTGAACCAGCGATCAATTTTATACCAGGTAGACGCCGTTTCATCTCACAAATGGCTTTGGGTGTCGCGGCAATCCCTTTTCTTTCTGTTTTACATGGAGTTTTAGTAGGACGTTTTAAATACACTATATATAAAACAGTTTTAGAGTTCGATGATTTACCAGAGGCCTTTGATGGCTTCACCATTACACAAATATCCGATATACATTGCGGAAGTTTTGACAATCAAGAGAAACTAGATTATGCTATTGATCTTGTGAACCAGCAGAATAGTGATTTATTGCTTTTTACTGGAGATTTAGTTAATAGTAGAGCTTCTGAGATGGATAAGTGGCTTAGTAGTTTTAAAAAACTTAAAGAGCATCGATACGGTAATTACTCCGTACTAGGTAATCATGATTACGGGACCTATGCTAAGTGGAGTAGTAAAGAGGATGAAGAACTAAATTTTGAACAAATTTGTGATTTAAGTCCACAAATGGGTTTTACTTTATTGCGTAACCAGAATGTTACTTTGACTAAAAATGGACAATCTATTTTCTTAGCAGGAAGTGAGAATTGGGGAGCACGTATGAATTTTATGAAATATGGAGATTTAGATAAGACTTTACAAGGTGTTGAATCAGAGGACTTCAAAGTGTTAATGAGTCATGATCCATCGCATTGGGAAGCCCAAATATTAGCTCATCCCAAAAATATTCAATTAACATTAAGTGGACATACTCACGGTTCTCAATTCGGAATTGACATACCTGGCTTTATTAAGTGGAGTCCAGTACAATATATTTATAAGCAATGGGCAGGATTGTATGAAAAAGGGCGTAAGTATTTATATGTCAATAGAGGGTTCGGTTATCATGCTTATATGGGGAGGACTGGTATTTGGCCTGAAATCACAGTTATAGAAATGAGAAGGAAAAAGTAAATAGTTGTATAAAAATATATACTTTTGTACTTTTAGTTGTTGAATCAATTGAAAAGTAATATAAAAAAAGGATATGTTTAGATTCGCCGATTTACTTAAAGGAAAACTACCAGTACTTGTTTTCTTTCACTCTCCTTCTAACCAAGAAAGTAATGAAATGGATCAGATCTTGCAGCTAATTGGAAATGATCTTGCTAATAAAGTGAAAATAGTAAGAATCGACACTTTAAAGAATGAAAGTTTATGTCACGCTTTACGGGTAAAGTATGTTCCTACTATGCTTCTTTATAAAGAGGATATGCTAATTTGGAGACAAAGTAAAGTTATTGATTCCAATACACTCTGTAGAGTTATTAACATATTGTTAGAGTAATCCAAAACAGTACTTGTTCTCTGTAAGGTAATCTAGTAAACGTGGTAGGGTATAATAGAGGTTTTTCTGGGCTTTTATGCTATCATGAAAAACTATGATATTTCCATCGCTTAGTTGGTTTATTGTATTTTTTAAGCAGTTTTGTGAACTGATATTTTTGTCGTAATCCTTGGTGAGGTTGGACCACATTACAATAGTATATTGGCTTTGTAGTAAGGAATTGATTTGTTTACGAGTTATTTTACCATATGGAGGACGAAATAATTTCTTATGGGGTATTGTGTACTTCTCTATCGTATGTTGACATCGTAAAATATTTTCGAGATAATTAGAGCAAGGGTTATTCCAGCCATTTAGATGATTATGCGTATGGTTAGCTACATGATGTCCTTGGGCAATTATATGTTGAAAAATATCAGGGTGTTTAACTATATTATCACCAATACAAAAGAAAGTAGCTTTTACTTGGTATTTATTTAAAACCTGTAAGACCCATGGTGTAATTTCCGGAATTGGTCCATCGTCGAAAGTCAAATAAACTTTTCTAATGTTTTTATCACCAGACCACTGTAGTTTAGGATAGATTAAAGGAAGTATTGTTTGGGATAAGTTCATAACGTAAATATAAAAAAAAAGAGTGATTTATAAATCACTCTTTTTTTGTTCTAGTTAACTCCTCCGCCTAAAGCTTTATAAAGATTGACTAAAGAATTAAGTTGAGTCAATTCCAGGTCTATATAGTTTAGCTCTGCAACTAACGCGCTTTCTCTTG
This sequence comes from uncultured Flavobacterium sp., assembly GCA_947632215.1. Taxonomy (GTDB): domain Bacteria; phylum Bacteroidota; class Bacteroidia; order Flavobacteriales; family Flavobacteriaceae; genus Flavobacterium. The sequence continues at coordinate 50,088 of CANROJ010000009.1, forward strand.
CTGTTAATACATCTAAATAATTGGCCATTCCTTGGATTAATAACTCTTCAGAATATTCGGTTGCTTGTAAATAAGATTCGTATTCTAGTTTTTTTATTTTTAATTTCTCAGAAGTACTTTGGTAAGTAAATAAGGCATCTGATACTTCTCTAGAAGCGATTAACATGGCATTTTTATAATCTAAATATGCTTGTTCTTGTCTAGCTTTGGATACTTCATATTGGGTTCTTATAGCTCTACCATTTAGAAGTGGTTGAGTTAAGCCTCCAAGGATATTACCAAATATTGAACTTGTAGAAAAAAGATCATCAAATTTAGTACTTTGAATTCCTCCATTTGCAGTGATTCTAAAACTAGGATAGAAACTACTTCTACTTACATTTGTTAACTCAAATGCTCCCATGAAATTAAGTTCAGCGGCACGTACATCTGGGCGATTAACTAATAGTTGAGAAGGCACCCCTATACTTAGTTCTGAGTAAACTTCTTGATTGTTAAGTTCTCCTCTTAATACTGCCTCAGGGGCTTTACCTAAAAGCAAGCTGAAATAGTTCTCTGTTAGTTTTATATTGTTTTCTAGATCTAGTAAAATAACCTGAGAATTGTATAATTGTGCTTGTGATTGTTTTACAGCCACTTCGGTTATTTGTCCAGCATCTTTCAAAGCAACCATCGTCTCTAAGCTTTTCTGTCTATTTTCTATCGTGCGTTGGGTAACGATCTTTTGTTGATCCAATGCTAATAATTGATAGTATGTTTGTGCCAGCGTAGAGATTAATTGGGTTTTTACTGCTTGGTGTGCAGCAACAGATTGTAAGTATCCAGCTGCTGTAGCTTTTTGGTTACTTCGGATTTTACCCCATACATCTAATTCCCAAGAAAACTGTGCACTTCCATCCCATAGGTCGGATTTAATGCGAGTATCTCCTGCAGCACGACCTTGTACGGTGTTTTTAGAAGATACATTATGTGAGTAGTTCGCACCTAAATTCAAGGTAGGGGCATAGCCCCATTTTCCTTGTCTCATATATGCTTGTGCTGCATTGATATTTTCAATTGCAATTCGAATGTCGATATTATTCACTAAAGCTTCATCAATGTACCCTAACAAATAGGTATCAGTAAAAAAGTCTTTCCAGGCGATTTTACCCATAGACGTTGTGTCTTGTGAGATATTGTCTGTTCGATAAAATTGCTCATCGAGCACCTGTGGTGCATCATATTTTTTAGCTACAAAACAAGATTGCATTGTAAGACCTAAAACAGCAATTGGAATAATCCTATATATAATTTGTTTTTTCATCGTTATGCGTGCTTTTTTTGCTCAAATTTCATTGGTTTAATTTTTTCTTGCAGGTATTGGAAAATTGCATATAATACTGGAATAATGAAAATTCCGATAATAGTTCCAATCAATAGTCCAAAAGCTGCTCCTGTTCCAATAGAACGGTTACCAACATCTCCAACTCCAGTAGCAAATGCTAATGGCATAAGTCCTAAAATAAAGGCAAAAGATGTCATAAGGATTGGACGTAAACGTGCTTTTGCTCCGTTAATAGCAGAGTCCGCTATACTCTCTCCATGTTTTCTTCTTTGAATAGCAAATTCCACAATCAAAATTGCATTTTTGGCTAGTAATCCAACTAGCATTACTAGGGCTATCTGGAAGTAAATATTGTTCTCTAATCCTGCTAAATTTTGTGCTATATAAGCTCCCATGATTCCTCCTGGTAGAGATAGAATTACTGCTAATGGCAGTAGGTAGCTTTCATATTGTGCAGATAATAAGAAATAAACAAATAATACACAAAGACCAAAGATTAGGACCGTTTGAGAACCTGAACTAATTTCTTCACGTGTTAGCCCTGTAAAGTCAATACTGTAATCTTGTGATAGAGTTTGTTCTGATACTTCTTGTATAGCGCGAATAGCATCCCCTGATGAATATCCTGGTGAAGGAGCACCATTTATGTTCGAGGAGGTAAATAGATTGTATCTAGTTACAGATTGCGGACCATATACTTCTTTTAGATTTACGAATTGAGTCACTGGGGTCATCTCTCCTGATGCAGTTTTAACATAAATATCCTTTAGGCTATTTTTGTCTGTTCTATATTCTGGTAGAGATTGTACCATTACTCTATATTGTTTACCAAAACGGGTAAAGTCTGCTGCGTAAATACCTCCAATATATCCTTGTAATGCAGAAAAGATATCACTTACTAATACACCTGATTCTTTAGCACGAGGAATATTTAAGTCCAGCTCATATTGAGTATAGTTTGTATTAAAGGATGATTGAGCGTACATGATTTCAGGTCTTTCCATAAGAGCTCTCACGTATTCTTGAGATTTTTCGTCAAAACTATTTAATGAACCTCCGGAACGGTCTAGTAGTTTTAACTCAAATCCAGCACTAATACCGTATCCTGGTATACTAGGTGGCTGGAAAAAAATCATTTTGGCATCTTGGAATTGCATTGCAGCTAATCCAAAAAGTTTTCCAATTATTGTGTTAGTGGATAATTCTTCTGTTGTTCTTTGATCAAAGTCTTTAAGCTTAATCATCGCCATTCCGTAGTTAGAACCTTGACCATTGATAAATGACATTCCTGAAATTACAGTTACATCAGATACTCCTGGTATTTGTTTTACAACTTCAGAAAATTCTCTTTGAAGACTCTCTACACGGTCTTGTGTTGCTCCTGCAGGTAATTCCATATTACCCATAATAAATCCACGGTCTTCGTTTGGAACGAAACCAGTTGGAGTTATAGAATTAGTCAAGTATGTTACTCCTAAACAGGCTACAATAATTAATGCGGTAGTCCACTTGTGTTTTAATAGAAATTTAAAGCTATTACCATAGCGGTGAGTTAAATTATTAAATGCAACGTTAAACGCATCGAAAAATCTTCTTATAAAATTTCTTTTCTGTCCTTCATGGCTAGTGTGCGGTTTTAAAAATAAAGCACATAGCGCCGGACTTAAAGTAAGAGCATTAACTGCAGAAATAAAAATGGCAATAATTAAAGTTATACCAAATTGTTTATAGAATACTCCTGTTGGACCAGGTATAAAAGTTACAGGAATAAATACCGCCCCCATTACTAATGTAATTGAGATAATCGCTCCTGAAATTTCGTCCATGGTGTCTTCTGTAGCAGTAGTTGCGTCCAGACCGGTCTCTTCCATTTTGGCGTGGACGGCCTCTACAACTACAATTGCATCATCCACTACAATTCCGATTGCTAGTACTAAGGCAAAAAGTGTAAGTAAATTGATGGAGAATCCAAATAAATTTAAGAAAAAGAAGGTACCAATAATAGATACAGGTACTGCAATAAGTGGAATTAATGTTGATCTAAAATCTTGTAAGAATATGTAAACAACAATAAATACCAATATAAAAGCTTCGATTAAAGTGTGTACTACTTTATCAATAGAGGCATCCAAAAATTCATTGGTATCCATCAATACATTTAAGTATATACCTTCAGGTAAGTTCGCTTCTATTTTTTCAAGCTGTACATAAAGATTCTCAATAATTTCTTGTGCATTTGAACCAGGAGTTTGGTAGATAGCCATCACCACCGAAGGATTCCCATTCATTGTAGATGAACCGGTATATGATTGAGCTCCGAGCTCTATTTTAGCAACGTCCTTTAAACGTAAAACTTGTCCGTTTTCAAGAGATTTAACTACAATATTTTCATATTCTTCTTGGGTTTTATAACGCCCACTATATTTGATAACATATTGAAACGATTGTGCGCTATTTTCCCCTAATTGACCTGCAGCAGCCTCTAGGGATTGCTCGTTAAGTACTTGTACTACATTTGCAGGTACTAAGTCATAAGCTTTCATTTTTATAGGGTCAATCCAAATTCTCATAGAATAAGTCTTTCCCCCGAAAGCTGAAGCATCACCAACTCCACTGACACGTTTTAGTTCAGGAATAACATTTATATTCATGTAGTTTTGAATATAAATTGCATCGTAATCTGGATTAGTTGAATAGAAACCAGCAAACATTAAAGCACTTGTTTGTTGCTTTTGCGTGGTAACTCCTGAACGAGTTACCTCTGCAGGAAGTAGTGGTGTTGCTCTGGCAACACGGTTTTGTACGTTTACAGATGCGATATCCGGATCTACTCCTTGTTTAAAGACTACTTGAATAGAGGCACTACCGTCGTTAGATGCAGTTGAGGTAATATAATCCATGTTCTCTACCCCATTTACCTGTTCTTCAATAGGGATGATAACACTTTGCATTACTGTTTCGGCATTAGCACCTGGATAGGAAGCTGCAATTTGTACAGTAGGAGGTGCAATATCTGGATATTGCGTCACTGGAAGGCTTGTAAGGCCTAGAACTCCTAGTATTACTATGATGATAGAAATAACTGTTGATAGAACAGGTCTTTCAATAAATTTTTTTAACATGCTTAAAAGGATTGTTTGATGGCGTCGTTTATAGAATTGAATTCAACAGGTTGTGGAGTAATAGGAGTTCCACTACGTAGGGTACCTAAACCTGTACCTATAATAGTTTGGCCTTTTGTAACTCCGTCCTTAACGATAGATAAATTATCGACATTATCTATTATTGTGATAAGAGCAGCTTTAGCAGTATCATTTTCTACTGTATAAACGAAGGTCTGTCCTTGTCGTTCAAAAGTTGAAGACTGTGGAACCACTAATACGTCTGAGTAATGTCTAGGGAGTAGTAATGTACCACTATTTCCATTACTTAGTAAATGCTCTTTGTTATCAAAGGAAGCTCTTACTTGTACTGTACCGGTTTGAATATTCACTTGTCCAGTAATGGTTTCAATTTTACCCTTAGTAGAATATTTTTGTCCATTAGCCAATACAAGTTCTACTTCTGGTAAGTGGTCTAACTTATCCTTTAGAGTTGTTCCTGGGGTGTTTTCTAAGAAATTAAAGTATTCTGCTTCGCTCATTGCAAAATAAGCAAAAAGCTCAGCCTCATCCGATACCACAGTCAAAGGGGTTGGGTCATTTGGACCAACTAGAGTTCCTTCTCTAAAAGGTATCGATCCAACACGACCATCGATTGGACTTTTTACTATTGCAAAGTCAATATTAGCAATGATACTATTGTACTGTGCTTGTGCAGTTGCCTTTTGACTTTTTGCACTCTCTAGAGCTGCTAAAGCAGTTTCTAGTTGCACTTTACTAACGATTCCTTTGTCAACTAAAGGAACTAGTTTATCTGCATTTACTTGTGCTACATTTATTTGTGCCTCAGCAGTTGCTATTGCTGCTTTTGCTGCATCTGCATTTTGCGTTAAAATATTTGTTTCTATCTTAAACAAAGGTTGGCCTTTTTTCACCATTGCACCTTCATCCACATAAAGTTGTTCAATATAACCAGTAACTTGTGGTCGTACGTTACTGTTTACTTTACCTTGTAATGTCGTTGGAAATGTGCTATATGCTGTAACATTTTGTGTAGGCACTTCAATAACCTTGTAAGGTAATGCTCCTGGACCAGCTTGTGGTGCTTTTTTTTCGCATGATGTAATGCTAATTGCTAAGGATGCAAGTGCGATAGTGTGAAAATAACGTTTCATATAAATTGCTTAATTTGTACTTTTTAGTTTTTCTATTGTTTCTGTTAAATGTATTTTACTCTTTTCTAAATGCTCTATATAAAGATCAGCAGTACTTAGAGAACTTTGTGTATTTAAAAGTCCTTTTTCCTGACAATTTTTAAGCTTTGTTGTTAATTCTTTTTCTTTAGATATTATGTCTCTAATTAGAATAAGTCTTTCGGTAATGTAATTGTCGTTTAGACGAAAAAAACGCTTGCGTTCATTTATTTTGTTAAACTGTTCAACTAGATTATTAGATAGAAGTAAGTTTAAACTAGTAGAAACGGAGCTTTTACTAGTATGTAAGTTTTCAACCAGTTCATCGAAAGTAACACCATCTTTGTTATTTACAAAGGTTATATAGGTGTATATCTGCGCTGTCAATGGAGAAAATCGATGGACGATCTCATGATGGGCACAGTAATCTTGAAAAAGTTGTACTACCTCTGGGTCTGGTTTATTCATTGTTTTTTATATAAATCGAAGTGCAAAGATACTATTAGTTCGGAAAAAACAAAACTAATCGAACAAAAAAAACTTAGATAAATTTGGCCAAAATTGTTAAAGTTTTGAAATATGTTAAAAAAAAGATTTTACGCATATGCCTGATATTGTGTAAGGAAGATAAAAACGAGTTTTAAGCAATGAAAAAATATTTTTTTTTGTTGGTGATGAAGTAAAAATAATCTTATATTTGCAATCTCAAAATGCGGAAGTAGCTCAGTTGGTAGAGCTCCAGCCTTCCAAGCTGGTTGTCGCGAGTTCGAGCCTCGTCTTCCGCTCCAAAAACTAGATGTCAGTTTTAAAATATCATCGCCTTTGCGGAAGTAGCTCAGTTGGTAGAGCTCCAGCCTTCCAAGC
>CANROJ010000010.1 GCA_947632215.1 uncultured Flavobacterium sp.
ACAAAAACCTTTTGTCCATACTGATTAAATAAAATCTCAAATAAAGTACTATTTTTACTGTGACAAATAAATTCAACTAGATCTTCATCCCACCATAGAGATATAATTACTATTCTCTAGATTATCCTTCCTTGCTAATATTAAAAGGACAAACACAACTATTATACAACTCCAGATCTACCTAAAAATACTCAATTAACTATATTTTTCCTATTTGCATCAATTTAGAAACATACTTACCAATAACATCAAATTCTAAATTCACTACCGAACCTACCTTATAATATTGAAATATAGTATTCTCTTGGGTATAAGGAATAATAGCTACTTTGAAAGTATTAATGCCAGAATCAACTACAGTTAATGAAGTACCGTCAATAGTTATCGATCCTTTATCGATTGTAGTATGCATAGAATTAGAATCGAACTCGAAACCATAATAAGTGCTACCATTAGCCCAGTCAATGCTAACACATTTTGCAACATGATCAACATGACCTTGCACAATATGACCATCCAATCTACCATTAAACAACATAGCTCGCTCCAAATTTATGTATTGCCCTATCTTCCAATCACCTATAGTTGTTACCAAAATAGTTTCTTTTATCGCCGTTACTCTATAACTAGTCTCGCTAATACTAACAACAGTTAGACAAATTCCATTATGTAAAACGCTTTGATCTATTTTTAATTCTGAAACAAAATTACAACTCAAAGTAAAGTGCAAATTACCTTGGTCTTGCTCAATATTTTCAATCTGCCCGATGTTTTCGACTATACCTGTGAACATAACTCCATTTATTTTTATTAAATTTGCTATCAAAAGTAGTAATAATTTACGACGATACTATGAGCCAAAATTTAGAAAATATTAAAGTAGGGATTTCCATAGGTGATTTAAATGGCATTGGGGGCGAAATCATACTTAAGTGTTTTGAAGATAATCGAATGCTTGAATTATGTACACCTGTTATATTTGCTAACTCTAAGCCTTTAGCTTACATAAAAAAGAACATAGCAAACAACATGCCTATACATGCTATAGATGATTTAGAAAATATAGCGGCAAACAAAGTGAATGTATATAATGTATGGAAAGAAAACATAAATATCACTTTTGGACAAAATGATCCTATTGTAGGCAAATACGCTATCAAATCCTTCTCTAGCGCAACTAACGCATTAAAAGACGGCTTAATAGATGTATTGGTTACCGCTCCAATTAATAAATATAATGTGTATGATCAGGAGTTTCCTTACCCAGGCCACACTGATTATCTTAATGAACACCTAGAAGGAGAAGCTTTAATGCTACTTGTTAGTGACCAATTAAGAGTAGGCTTATTAACTGACCACTTACCTATAAAAGAAGTTGCTAAGGCTATAACTCCAGAACTAATTGAAAGAAAAGTAAAAATCATCAACCAAACACTTATCAAGGATTTCAATATTTTCAAACCGAGAATAGCTATATTAGGATTAAACCCTCATGCAGGTGACAACGGAGTAATTGGAAATGAAGAATTAGAAATTATTTCACCAACCATTGAAAAACTAAACAAAGAAGGCATCCTAGTTGCAGGGCCTTTTCCTGCTGATGGCTTTTTTGGGATGCAAACCTATAAACATTTCGATGCAGTATTAGCTTGCTATCACGATCAAGGCCTAACAGCTTTTAAAGCATTAAGTTTCGGACAGGGTGTTAATTATACAGCTGGCTTAGATAAAATTAGAACATCACCCGATCATGGAACAGCCTATGACATTGCAGGTAAGTCATTAGCTGATCCTTCATCCTTTAAAGAAGCAGTATACCTGGCTATTGATCTGTATAACAACCGAAACTTCAACAAAGAGGCATCGGCAAACCCTTTACAGACACAAGAAAAAGATTTTAGTACAAAAAAATTTGATAAATAGCTTGTAATAATAATTATTTTTTATCTTTGCACGCTCAAATCATGTATAATCATGAAAACCGACAATGAATTTTTAATTCCATTTATTGGATTAAAAGATGGAGATCACCGATTTGAATTTCAAATTAATGATTCTTTTTTCGAAGAGGAGTATTATAAAGATTTCAATAGTGTTGATATTACAGCAGTAGTTCTTTTAAATAAGAAACCAACTCTATTAGAGTTACAAGTAAGTATTGAAGGTACAGTTAATGTACCATGTGATGTAACGAATCAAGATTTTGATTTAGAAATAGAAGGAGAAATTAAAATGATTGTAAAATTCGGAGATGAATTTAACAATGATCATGATGAAATTTTAATTGTTCCTTTTACCGAGCATCAAATAGACGTAAAACAATACATCTATGAATTAATTATTTTGGGTATACCTCAAAAAAGAATTCACCCAGGTGTACTAGACGGAACTTTAGAATCGGAAGCTTTAGATATCTTAGGATATTACGATAGCCAAGATGATGAGCAACTACTAGATGAAATCGACGATCTTGATGATCATAACGATAAAGAAGAAGAAGAAGAAGAAATTGACCCTCGATGGGCAGAATTAAAAAAACTATTAACGGATAAATAATATAGTAAAATGGCACATCCAAAGAGAAAGACCTCGAAAACAAGAAGAGATAAAAGAAGAACTCACTACAAAGCAATAGCACCTACAATCGCTATCTGCCCTGTAACTAACGAGGCTCACTTATTCCACAGAGCTTACTGGCATGAAGGAAAACTTTACTACAGAGGACAAGTTGTAATTGACAAAACTGCTACAGTAGAGGCATAAACTTGAGAAAAAGTAAAAAAAAACTCTCACAATGTGTGAGAGTTTTTTTTTGCCTGTAAAAATTCAAAAAAGACACATTTCAGCTCAAAACAAGCTCCAATTGTTTTTTTTTTTGTAATTTTCGCTTCTTTTTGGAATGTTTTTATAAAGTAAAGCAACACCATATGACAAAAATACACGCAGCCATAACAGCGATTGGTTGTTATTTACCAGAAGATAAGTTAACTAATACTGACCTAGAAAAACTGGTTGACACCAACGACGAGTGGATTACAGCAAGAACAGGTATTAAAGAAAGAAGAATTCTTAAAGAACCTGGACAAGGATCATCTTACATGGCTATTAAAGCCGGGGAGAACTTAATCGAAAAGTCTAATATAGATCCTAAAGATATAGACTTAGTAATATTTGCTTCTGCAACTCCGGATATGCCAGTGGCAACCTCAGGAGTCTATGTTGCAACAAAACTTGGAGCAACAAATGCCTTCGCATTTGATTTACAAGCAGCTTGCTCAAGCTTTTTGTACGGAATGTCAGTAGCTTCATCATATATCGAATCTGGAAGATATAAAAAAGTACTTTTAATAGGTGCAGATAAGATGTCTTCTATTATAGATTATACTGACCGCGCAACTTGCATTATCTTCGGAGATGCAGCTGGTGCAGTTCTTTTTGAACCAAACCATGAAGGCTTAGGAGTACAAGACGAATTCTTGAGATCAGACGGTATTGGTAGAGAATTCTTAAAAATCGAAGCAGGTGGATCTATTTTACCAGCAAGTGCTGAAACAGTAGCTAACAAACAACACTATGTATTCCAAGATGGTAAAACAGTATTTAAATATGCTGTTTCTAACATGGCTGATGTAGGTGAAAAAATTATGCAGCGCAATAATTTATCACATGACGATATCACTTGGTTAGCAGCTCACCAAGCCAATAAAAGAATAATTGACGCCACAGCTCACAGAATGGGACTAGATGACTCTAAAGTCCTTATGAACATTCAACGCTACGGTAACACCACTTCTGCTACATTACCATTACTTTTATGTGACTTTGAAGACCAACTTAAAAAAGGAGATAATATTATATTTGCTACTTTTGGAGGAGGATTCACATGGGGGGCAATGTACTTAAAGTGGGCATATAACAAAAATTAGAAACAACAACTAACCAATACATTAGGTATGGACATTAAAGAAATTCAAAATTTAATTAAGTTCGTAGCCAAATCAGGTGCTACAGAAGTAAAATTAGAAATGGATGATTTTAAAATCACCATTAAAACAACGGAAACTGGAAATACAGAGACAACTTACATTCAACAATTACCAGTAAATCCATTACAACAAGCAGTTGCTCCAGCATCACAAGCAGCAGTTGCTCCAGCAGCAGCAGTAGAGGCAGTTGCTGATGAAAACTCGAAATACATTACAATAAAATCTCCTATTATTGGAACTTTTTACCGTAAACCAGCTCCGGATAAAGAAGCTTTTGCTGAAGTTGGAAAAACAATTAAACAAGGAGATGTTGTTTGTGTTATTGAAGCAATGAAACTTTTCAACGAAATCGAATCAGAAATCTCTGGTAAAATCGTAAAAGTACTTGTAGATGATGCATCTCCAGTGGAATTCGATCAACCATTATTTTTAGTAGACCCATCTTAAGTAAAAACTAACTTAAAGTGGAACAAATTTATCGAAAGTATATCTTTAGATAAAAAACTAGAATAAAAACTAAAATTTCAAAAGATGTTTAAAAAGATCTTAATCGCAAATAGAGGTGAGATTGCCTTACGTGTAATTAGAACATGTAAAGAAATGGGGATCAAAACAGTAGCTGTATACTCTACTGCTGATGCAGATAGTTTACATGTGCGTTTCGCAGATGAAGCTGTTTGTATAGGCCCTGCACCAAGTCAAGAATCATATTTAAAGATTTCAAACATTATAGCAGCTGCAGAAATAACTAATGCAGATGCAATTCACCCAGGATATGGATTCTTAGCAGAAAATGCGAAATTCTCTAAGATTTGTCAAGAGCATGGAGTCAAATTTATTGGCCCTTCTCCTGAGATGATCGAAAAAATGGGAGATAAAGCTACTGCAAAAGCAACAATGAAATTAGCCGGTGTACCTACAGTACCAGGATCTGATGGATTAATTGAGTCTTTAGAGGATGCTATTAAGATTGCTAATGAAATTGGCTTTCCTGTTATGATCAAGGCAACCGCTGGAGGTGGTGGTAAAGGAATGCGTGAAGTCTTCAAAGAAGAAGAAATGGCTAGAGCTTGGGAAAGTGCTAGACAAGAAGCTAAAAATGCATTTGGCAATGACGGTATGTATATGGAGAAACTTATCGTTGATCCAAGACATATTGAAATTCAAATTATTGGAGATCAATATGGAAAAGCATGTCACTTATCTGAACGTGATTGTTCAATTCAAAGACGCCATCAAAAATTAACAGAAGAAACTCCATCTCCATTCATGACTGATGAATTGAGAACAAAAATGGGAGAAGCTTCTGTAAAAGCAGCTGAATTTATCAAATACGAAAATGCTGGTACTATAGAATATTTGGTTGATAAAGACAGAAACTTTTACTTCATGGAAATGAATACTCGTATTCAAGTTGAGCACTGTATTACAGAACAAGTAATTGACTACGATTTAATCCGCGAACAAATACTAGTAGCTTCTGGAACACCAATTTCTGGTAAAAACTATACTCCTAAATTACATTCTATAGAATGTCGTATCAACGCTGAAGATCCATTTAATGACTTTAGACCATCTCCAGGTAAAATCACTACCTTACATGCTCCAGGTGGGCACGGAGTAAGACTTGATACACACGTATACTCAGGATATACTATTCCGCCAAACTACGATTCAATGATTGCTAAACTTATTACTACTGCTCAAACAAGAGAAGAAGCAATTAACAAAATGAAACGTGCATTAGACGAATTTGTGATTGAGGGAATTAAAACAACAATACCATTCCATAGACAATTAATGGATGACCCTAACTATGTTGCTGGAAACTACACTACAGCTTTCATGGAGTCATTTAAATTAAAACCAATGGAACAAGAATAAAAAAAAAACCTACATATTATATGTAGGTTTTTTTTTATCCCATACATAACATCAAGGCATGACCACTATTAATGCACCTGCATAATTTACTAAAACCCTGAGATAAACCAATAAAATTATCATAAACAAATAAAGTAATCTTAGAATTTTAATTCGTCTTTTTACAAAAAAAAACTAAAAAAAAACAATGGTTATTAAAAACAAACATTATATTTGAAAATAATTTTATTTATTTTACACAATGCAAACAGGCGTAGTTAAGTTCTTCAATGAAGACAAAGGTTTTGGTTTTATTACTAATGACATGACAAACGAAGACATTTTTGTTCACATCACAGGATTAAGAAGCAAAAATATCGAACAAGGCAACAAAGTTTCTTATTCTGAAGAAAAAGGAAAAAAAGGACTTATCGCTACTGATGTTACAATTATTGAAGATTAATTTATCATCACATAATTAACATTTACCAAAAAGCCATCTTAAAAATTTTAAGATGGCTTTTTATATACCTTAACACTCTATTCTTATTTAATCTTAATACATATTATGCTATAATACATAAATAGCTCATATTCATTAAACTCCTAATTTTGTTATCAAATACCTACTCGTTATATTTGTGATATTCTTAACACTAATATTTGATAACCTATGCAAATAAGCCAACTTGATTTTATTCCAATTCTTATGCAGCTGGGCTTAGCGGCAGGATTTGTTTCCCTGACAATATGGGTGTCTAGTAAACTTGGCCCAAAGAAACATTCCAAAATTAAAGACAGTACATGGGAATGTGGTCTAGATTCTTTAGGAAGTGCCCGAATACCATTTAACGTAAAGTATTTTTTAGTAGCAATTTTATTTGTGCTCTTTGATGTAGAGGTAGTATTTCTTTATCCATGGGCTGTAAACATGCTTGAACTAGGTTGGGAAGGTTTTGCAAAAATGGGAATATTTCTGTTTTTAATTTTAATTGGTCTACTGTACGAGTTCAAAAGAAAAGGACTCGAATGGGACTAGATAAATAGGAAGTTATGAGCGATAAAAAACATAGGACTGTTGAACCACCTGCTGGGTATGCAGGCGAAGGATATTTTGCAACCAAACTTAGTGATGTTGTTGGATTAGCAAGAGCAAACTCCCTGTGGCCTTTGCCATTTGCAACCTCATGTTGCGGAATCGAGTTTATGGCTACAATGGCATCAACTTATGATGTTGCACGTTTTGGATCAGAAAGAATGAGCTTTTCTCCTCGACAAGCAGATATGCTAATGGTTATGGGTACAATCTCTAAGAAAATGGCCCCTATCCTTAGGCAAGTATACGAACAAATGGCAGAACCTAAATGGGTCATAGCTGTTGGAGCCTGTGCTAGTAGCGGTGGTATTTTTGATACCTATTCAGTTCTTCAAGGAATAGATAAAGTTATACCTGTAGATGTGTACGTTCCAGGATGTCCTCCAAGACCAGAACAAATCTTAGATGGAATCATGCGTTTACAAGAAATCGTAAAAACGGAATCTGTAAACCGCCGAGGGTCTAAAGAATATGATGATTTACTTAAATCTTATAACTTAAATAAATAGTATGGCATTAGATTATTCAATCATTCAGAGTATATTACAAGAAAAATTTAATGAAGCTATTGAACAAGTACATCTACAGCATGAAATGCTTGTCATCGAAGTAAATAGTGAATCATTACACGCTATAATTGCATTTTTAAAAGATGAGCCTTCATTAAACTTTCACTTTCTAACAGATCTGTGTGGAGTCCATTACCACAAGGAACCTCTCGAGAGACAATTGGCTGTAGTTTATATGCTACATAATTGGCAAGAGAACGTGCGTATAAGATTGAAAACCTTTTTAAATATTAAGAATCCAACGGTTAACTCTGTAACTGACTTATTTAAAAGTGCTAATTGGCAAGAAAGAGAAACATATGATTTCTATGGCATTATATTTAAGAACCATCCCCAACTAAAACGTATTTTAAATATGGATGAAATGGAGTCTTTTCCATTAAGAAAGGACTTCCCATTAGAAGATTCCCAACGAACAGACAAAGATGACCGATTCTTTGGAAGAACGGTTCATAACAGTGAGAATTAACCATTTAAAATCAAATTCATGTCTGACTTATTATTACCACCACAACAACGATACGCCAAACTGATTGAAGAACAGTTTAAAAAAGATGGCACAGAGCTACAGATTTTAAACCTTGGTCCTACTCACCCAGCTACTCATGGTATCTTCCAGAATATTATACTATTAGATGGAGAGAAAGTAATTGACGGAGAAGGTACCGTTGGGTATATACATAGGGCATTTGAAAAGATAGCAGAAAATCGCCCATTTTATCAAATAAACGTATTAACAGATCGTCTCAATTATTGTTCATCACCTATTAACAACACAGCTTGGTGGATGACAGTAGAAAAGGCTCTTGGATTAGAAATTCCTAAACGCGTACAATACATGCGTGTTATTGTAATGGAATTAGCAAGAATTGCAGACCATATTATATGTAGTTCAGTAATGGGAGTAGATACAGGGGCTTTGACAGGATTCTTATATGTATTTCAGTACCGTGAAAAGATATATGAAATCTTTGAAGAAATATCTGGTGCAAGATTAACAACTAATATGGGACGAATAGGAGGATTTGAAAGAGATTGGAGTCCGAAAGTATTCCAACTCCTAGAAGAATTCCTAAAAGAATTTCCAACTATATGGAAAGAGTTTGAAGGTTTGTTATCACGAAACCGAATCTTTATGGACAGAACCATAAACGTTGGTGGCATTAGTGCAGAAGACGCAATAAACTTTGGTTTCACTGGTCCTAATCTAAGGGCTGCAGGAGTAGATTACGATGTTAGAATTGCTACGCCATACTGCTCATATGAAGACTTTGATTTTGACATTCCTGTAGGAACTTCAGGAGACTGCTATGATCGTTTCTGCGTTAGAAATGCCGAGGTGTACGAGAGTTTAAAAATAATAACTCAAGCTTTAGATAAAATGCCTGAAGGACCTTTCCACGCAGATGTTCCTGATTATTACCTTCCTCCAAAAGAAGACGTATATACTAATATGGAAGCTTTGATCTACCATTTTAAAATTATTATGGGGGAAATCCCAGTACCTGTTACAGAGCTTTACTTCCCAGTAGAAGGTGGTAATGGTGAATTAGGTTTTTATCTTGTTACAGATGGCAGTAGAACTCCCTATAGACTTCATTTTAGAAGACCTTGTTTTATAATATACCAAGCTTACAATGATATTGTTAGAGGTGGTATGCTATCAGATGCTATTATAACCTTATCCAGTTTGAATATAATCGCTGGGGAATTAGATGCTTAATAAAAATGGAAAACAAATCATATACACAAGAGATTAATATCACCCAAGAGCTTCAGGAGCGAATTAACGAGCTGTTGAGCCACTATCCGCAGGACAAAAGGAAATCTGCATTGTTGCCAATATTGCACGAAGTACAAGATGCACATCAAAATTGGCTAAGTGTTGAACTAATGAATAAAGTAGCCCAAATCATTGGAATACATCCCATTGAAGTATATGAAGTAGTTACCTTTTATACTATGTTCAACCAAAAACCAATGGGTAAATATACCTTTGAATTTTGTACAACCTCTTGCTGCAGTATAAAAGGCGCAGAAGATATGGTAGATTATACTTGCAATAAATTAAATATTCAGCCGGGAGAAACAACCCCAGACGGATTATTCTCTGTTGTACAAGTCCAATGTTTAGGAGCTTGTGGCTATGCACCAATGATGCAATTAGGGGATTTTTATAAAGAGAATCTAACTCCGCAGAAAATAGATGAAATAATCCAGGATTGTAGAGCTGGAAAGATAACCCTTCATGATAAATAATAAAATGGCAAAGAAAATATTATTAGATAAAATAAATATACCTGGCATTAAATCTTATGAAGTATACCGTGAGAATGGAGGTTACGATTCTGTTGAAAAAGCTTTAAAAACAATGAATCCTGACGATATCACTGAAGAGGTTAAAACTGCAGGTTTACGCGGAAGAGGAGGAGCTGGATTTCCTGTAGGTTTAAAATGGAGTTTCATTGATAAAAAGTCTGGAAAACCAAGACACCTTGTATGTAACGCGGATGAATCCGAACCAGGTACATTTAAAGATCGTTACTTAATGGAGCATATCCCTCACTTGCTGATCGAAGGAATGATTACCTCAAGCTATGCTTTAGGAGCGAACCTATCCTATATTTATATTAGAGGAGAATATATGTGGGTGTTCAAAATCCTTGAAAAAGCTATTAAAGAAGCTTATGCCAATGGATGGCTAGGTAAAAACATTTTAGGAACAGACTATTCTTTAGACTTATACGTACACTGTGGTGCTGGAGCTTATATCTGCGGTGAGGAGACAGCTTTACTAGAGTCTCTTGAAGGCAAAAGAGGTAATCCTAGAATGAAACCACCATTTCCAGCAATTAGTGGGTTATGGGGTAATCCAACAGTAGTTAATAATGTAGAGTCGATCGCAAATGTTCCTTGGATTGTAAATAATTCAGGACAAGAGTATGCCAATATTGGTATAGGGCGTTCCACAGGAACTAAATTAATCTCGGCCTCAGGACATATTAAAAATCCTGGAGTATATGAAATAGAACTTGGACTAAGTGTATACGACTTTATTAACTCACCTGAATATTGTGGTGGAATGATGGATGATCGCCCAATAAAAGCTCTAGTGCCTGGAGGCTCATCTGTTCCAATATTACCTGCACATTTAATATATAAAACCGCAGAAGGCAATGATCGTCTAATGAGCTACGAATCTTTAGCTGATGGTGGATTTGAAACAGGATCCATGCTTGGTTCAGGTGGATTTATTGTATATAATGATAGTGCCTGTATTGTCAGAAACACATGGAACTTTGCTCGTTTTTATGCACATGAAAGCTGTGGACAGTGTTCTCCTTGTAGAGAAGGAACTGGATGGTTGGAAAAAGTTTTATACCGTATTGAAACTGGAAACGGAAGTCTTGATGATATTGACTTGTTATGGAATATACAAAGTAATATAGAAGGCAACACGATATGTCCCTTAGGAGATGCAGCAGCTTGGCCTGTAGCAGCAGCTATAAGACATTTTAGAGAAGAATTTGAATATCATGTCCTTTACCCAGAAAAGATTAAAGATAGAGATCACTTTGCCAAAGAACCCTATTCTCAAGTAAAACAAAACATTGGTAAATAACTAGATGAAAAAGTATTTTCATCACCCTTAAATTCAGCGAAGAATATGAAAGTTACTATAGATGGACAGGAAATAGAAGTAGAACCAGGAACAACGATTCTACAAGCAGCAAGGCAAATAGGTGGTGAGTCTGTGCCTCCAGCAATGTGCTATTATTCTAAATTAGAAGACACTGGAGGTAAGTGTAGAGCGTGTTTAGTAGAAGTCAGTAAAGGTAGCGAAGCAGATCCACGTCCTATGCCGAAATTAATGGCCTCTTGCAAAACCGGAGTTATGGATGGAATGGAAGTAAAATCTATTACATCAGACAAGGTTTTACAAGCTCGTAAAGCTGTCACAGAATTTTTGTTAATTAACCACCCTTTAGACTGTCCTGTTTGCGATCAAGCAGGGGAATGTGATTTACAAAACTTAGCATTTACTCATGGTAAGGAACAAAAAAGATACCAAGAGGAAAAAAGAACTTTCGAACCAGAGAATATTGGAGACAATATTCAATTACATATGAATCGTTGTATTTTATGTTACCGTTGTATAAAGGTAGCAGAACAACTAACAGATGAAAGATTCCAAGGTGTATGTGGTAGAGGTGAACATGCACAGATCTCTACCTACGTAAATGCTGCTATTGAGAATGACTTTTCTGGAAACATGATAGATGTATGCCCTGTAGGAGCATTAACCGATAAGACATATCGCTTTAAATCACGTGTTTGGTTTAATAAACCATATGATGCGCATCGAAATTGTCCTACTTGCTCTGGTAAAGTAGTATTGTGGATGTTTGGAGATGAAATCCACCGTGTTACGGCGCGCAAAGATCACTATCATGAAGTAGAAGAATTCATCTGTAACACTTGTCGTTTTGACAAAAAAGAAAAAGAAGACTGGACAATTGAAGGGCCAAGGAAATTTGAAAAATTCTCCGTTATAAATCAAAACAATTACACACAAAAATTAGATAAAGTAGTTATTGACACTGATCCTCTCATCTTAAAAGGTCGTGATCAAGACAGGCTGAAAATAAGTATGAAACAGGTGCCTTTTGATCAACACGAACAGGAAGAATTCTTAGAATAAATAAGCAATAATATGGATAAGACTATAATTATAGATAAAGCAGTAATTATCATTGCCGTGTTCGCAATAACCATGTTAATGGCTATGTATGCAACATTAGCAGAGCGAAAAATCGCTGCTTGGATTCAAGATCGTATCGGACCAAACCGTGCAGGAAAAGGTGGAATACTACAACCTTTAGCTGATGGTATGAAGCTTTTTGCAAAAGAAGAATACGAGCCAAATACCCCGAATAAATTTTTGTTCAAATTTGGACCATTTCTATCCATGACTTTAGCACTAATGACTAGTGCTGTAATTCCTTGGGGAGACAAACTACATCTGTTCGGAAGAGATATACAACTGCAAGCAGCCGAGCTAAATGCAAGTTTGCTTTTTGTACTAGCAGTACTCTCGGTTGGAGTTTATGGTATAATGATAGGAGCTTGGGCATCAAACAATAAGTACTCACTAATGAGTGGTATTAGAGCTGCCTCACAAATGATCTCGTATGAAATTGCTATGGGACTATCTCTGATAGGGCTACTATTAGTAACTCAGAGCTTGAGTTTAAGAGAAATTGCCTTACAACAAAGTGGAATGAATTGGAATGTATTTTACCAACCTGTAGGCTTTGTAATCTTCATTATCTGTTCATTTGCTGAAACCAATAGAGCCCCTTTTGACTTAGCGGAATGTGAACAGGAGCTAATTGGAGGCTTTCATACAGAATACTCATCCATGAAGATGGGATTCTATTTATTTGCAGAATATGCCAACTTATTTATCGCAGCAACTATCATATCTGTCTTATATTTTGGAGCATATAACTACCCAGGAATGCAATGGGCTATAGATAATTGGGGAATAAATCCTGCAAACATTATAGGAGTTATTGCTTTATTTATAAAAATATGCTTTTTCATATTCGTCTTTATGTGGGTTAGATGGACCCTACCTAGATTCAGATATGATCAATTAATGTCCCTAGGTTGGAAAAGCTTAATTCCACTCTCTTTATTGAATTTAGTGGTAACAGCTGTTGTCATTTTACTTTTAAATTAATTAGACATGTCAGTAAACAATTATTCATTATCGGGAAGAAAGAAAACCGTATCCGACAAAAAAATGACTTGGAGCGAAAAATTATATCTTGTTGCCATTATAAAAGGGATGATGGTTACCCTGAAACACATATTTAAGAAGAAGGTAACAATAGCTTACCCCGAGCAAACTAGACCCTTTAGCCCAGTATACAGAGGCAAACATACCTTAATGAGAGATGAACAAGGAAGAGAACGTTGCACGGCTTGTGGATTATGTTCATTGGCTTGCCCAGCTGAGGCAATCACCATGAAAGCTGCAGAACGCACTAAAGATCAGCTTCACTTATATAGAGAAGAGAAATATGCACAGATATATGAAATTAATATGTTGCGTTGTATATTTTGTGGTTTATGCGAGGAAGCTTGTCCAAAACAGGCAATATACTTAACAAAATCTGGTCAAATTACGCCTTCAGATATTTCTAGAGAAAACTTCATTTTCGGCAAAGATAAATTAGTAATGCCTTTACAACAGGCAATTGAAAATTCTAATCCAGCTTAATTATGATCGATATTATATTCTATATACTTTGCACCATTACCTTAGGCAGTGCGATGTTAACTGTATTAAGTAAAAACCCTATTCACAGTGCACTTTGGCTAGTAGTAAGTTTCTTTTCAATAGCAGGACATTATATTTTACTAAACTCTCAATTTTTAGGTTTAGTACATATTATGGTTTACTCTGGAGCTATCATGATCTTAATGTTGTTCACCATAATGTTAATGAATTTAAATATTAGTAATGAAGTTTCTAAACCAATTGTAACCAAAGTTGTGGCTACCCTAGCCTTTTGTTTAATAGGTTTACTTCTAATTTCTATAACTATAAGAGGTACCCAAGCATACGAATTACAATATGCTAGTGAGCAATCAGATTTCCAATCTGTGCAAGTACTAGGTAAAATACTATTAAACCAATATGTGCTACCTTTTGAAATGGTTGCAGTATTATTATTATTAGCTATGATCGGAGCAGTCTTGATATCTAAAAAGGACAAAGTCCAAAAAACAGTATAACTATGGGAAATGTAATTGAAATTATTGGTATCGAAAAGTACATTTACTTATCCGTATTACTATTCTGTATCGGGATATTTGGTATTTTATATCGAAGAAATGCTATCGTAATGTTTATGTGTATTGAAATTATGCTAAACTCGGCTAATATGCTTTTAGTTGCTTTCTCCGCCTATCATCAAGATGCAGAAGGTCAGGTATTTGTATTTTTCACTATGGCAGTTGCTGCAGCCGAAGTTGCTGTAGGATTAGCTATTTTAGTAAGCATCTATCGAAATATTGGATCAATTGACATTGATAAATTAAAAAACCTTAAAGGCTAACTCCATATGGATACAAATATAATTTTACTTTTATTATTAGTACCTCTACTGAGCTCTATAGTAAATCTACTTTTCGGCAAAAAACTAGGTACTACCTCTGGTATAATTGCTACACTAGCTATTTTAGTGTGCTTTCTAACCACTGTTTTTGCTTTTATTGAAGTTAACCAAAGTCAAAAAGCAATCCAGGTCGATTTATTTCAGTGGATGGCTTTTTCAAACTTTACTATTTCTTTTGGTTTTCTTTTAGATCAACTCTCTTTACTTTGGCTACTTTTTGTAACAGGTATAGGAACTTTGATTCATTGGTATTCTACAAGTTATATGAAATCTGATCCCAATGTTGGAAAATACTTCAGCTACTTAAACTTATTTATCTTTTTTATGATACTCTTAGTAAGTGGAAGTAACTTGTTAATAACTTTTATAGGTTGGGAAGGTGTAGGTCTTTGCTCTTATTTACTTATTGGCTTTTGGTATAAGGAAAAGGTTAATAACGACGCAGCAAAGAAAGCTTTTATCATAAATAGAATTGGTGATTTAGGTTTCTTAATTGGAGTTTTTATACTAGCGATGCTATTTAACTCTATAGATTACATCACAATCAAAGAAACTTTATTATCAGGTACTAACAACCAAATAAATACTTGGATTTCGTGGGCTGCCTTAGCTCTATTTATAGGTGCTATAGGTAAAAGTGCCCAAATACCTTTATACACTTGGCTTCCCGATGCAATGGCAGGACCTACTCCTGTATCAGCATTAATTCATGCTGCAACTATGGTTACTGCAGGTATATTTCTTATCACAAGACTAAATTTTGTTTTTGATTTAGCTCCGGTGGTACAAAATATAATTGCGATAATAGGAGCCGTAACAGCTCTTTTTGCAGCCACAATAGGTCTTGTACAAAATGACATTAAAAAGATTTTAGCATACTCGACAGTTTCTCAACTAGGCTTGATGTTTTTAGCTCTTGGTTTTGGGGCATATGAGAATGCTGTATTCCACGTAATAACACATGCTTTCTTTAAAGCGTGTCTGTTCTTAGGTGCCGGTTCAGTAATACACGCAATGATAGGAGAGCAGGATATTAGAAATATGGGAGGCCTTAGTAAATTTATGAAAGCAACCTCAGCTACATTTTTACTAGCCACTTTAGCCATTGCCGGTCTACCTCCTTTTTCAGGATTTTTCTCTAAGGATGAAATATTAATTACAGCCTTTACTCATAATAAACTATTGTATATTATAGCAATGCTTGCCTCAATTATGACTGCATTTTATATGTTTAGGGTTCTATTTTTAACTTTCTATAAAGGTTTTAGAGGAACACAAGAACAGAAAAATCAATTACATGAAAGTCCTAAAGCAATGACTATTCCTTTATGGATATTAGGTATTTTTTCTTTGATTGCAGGATTAATCGGATTCCCAGGGCACAGCTGGCTAAATGAATACCTATCTCCTATTGTATCAAAAACAGGAAATTACCAGATACATGAATTCGGTGCTACAGAATATATTGTAATTGCTATTGCTTTAGTTGGTGCAATAATAGGCTTAATTATTGCCTATGTAAAATATATCTCTAAAGGGGAGGTTCCTACAACAGATGATCAAATACATGGCTTACATAAAGTCATTTATGAAAAATTTTATATTGACCAGTTATATAATTTTATTATCGTTAAACCGGTATTCCTTCTAGCTGATTTATGTAAAAACGTAATAGAAGTAGCTCTCTCAGGTACAGTTATGAGCCTTGCTAAAATAACAGATGGCTTATCTGAACAGGGTAAAAAGGCACAAAATGGAAATATTGGTCTATACCTATTTGCCTTTGTGATTGGCATAGGTGTGATTTTATATTATTTATTCATTGTAAGATAGTTTTAAAGATGAACGTTACTATATTATTAATAATCTTATTAGTCGGAGCATTTGCCACTTATATATCTGGCAAAAAATTAGCAAGTAAAATAGCTTTACTCTTTGGACTAATGGCATTTATCCAAACTATTGTTTTGATCTGCCAACATAATCAAGGAGTAGACACAAGCTTCATTGCCCAATGGATAGTCAAACCTAATATACATTTTGCATTAAAAGCAGATGGACTATCCTTAGTCTTAGCCCTATTAACTACAACATTAACCCCTATTATAGTTTGGAGCTCACAAAACAATAACATTGAAAAACCTCATGCTTTCTATGCACTGATCATGTTTATGTCTTTTGCCATGACGGGAACTTTCTTAGCAAGTGATGGTTTTCTATACTATATCTTTTGGGAATTATCCTTACTTCCAATTTATTTTATAATCCTACTTTGGGGTAATGGAAAGCCAGAAAATTTGAAGAAAACTGTATTGACCTTCTTCATATATACTTTTGCTGGCTCTTTGTTTATGCTAGCAGGTTTCATATACCTTTATACAAAAACGAACAGTTTTTTACTACAAGATTTATATGCCGCTAACCTATCACTACAAGAAGACTACTGGGTATTCCTAGCTTTCTTTGCTGCTTATGCAGTAAAAATACCTATATTCCCTTTCCACACTTGGCAAGCATCCGCTTACCAAAAAGCTCCCACTGCAGGAACAATGCTCTTAGCAGGGATCATGCTAAAAATGGGCTTATACTCAGTAATAAGATGGCAAATTCCAATAGCTCCAATTTCAGCTAAACAACTAATGCCAGTAATCTTAGTTTTATGTTTAATAGGAGTAATATATGGATCTTTGATAGCTTTAAGACAAAAGAATATTAAGAGATTTTTCGCTTATTCTTCCCTTGCACACGTGGGGTTAATTGCAGCTGGTGCTTATACACTTAATTTAGATGGTTTAAAAGGAGCTGTACTGCAAATGGTTGCTCATGGATTTGTAATTGTAGGACTTTTCTATGTAGCTAGTATTATAGAAAAAAGATATCATACATTAGAAATTGATCAAATGGGAGGCATTAGAGAACAAGCTCCAAAATTCGCAACAGCATTCTTGTTTTTACTATTTGCATCGATAGGTTTACCTAGTACATTTAGTTTCATTGGAGAATTTAATATTCTCTATGGTCTATCTCATATTAATATATGGTATGCTATATTTGGTGGAATGACTATAATTTTAGGAGCTGTGTATATGCTGAGAATGTTTCAAAAATCAATGTTAGAAACTACAACTCCCAAATCGTTTATAGACCTTAATTTTAAAGAAGGATTAATCCTTACTTTACTAATTGGTGTAATTGTCTTCTTTGGTATATATCCTAAGCCAATCTCTGACTTAATTACTCCGTCCTTATTGGAAATCGTTTCTCAAATTAACAAATAAAACGTTCCATTAAACAAACTGATTTTTATCCTTTTTAAAATTCGACAAATGAATACATTAATAGCAATTGGCGTCTTAGCGGTTTTAGTACTTATTCTAGAGATAATTAACTTGCGTAAATTGGTGATTCCAATTAGCATTGTTGGTCTATTAGCTATCTTGGTATATACGATTTGCAATATAGACCATGTAGAGGCATATTATAATGATATGTTTATCTCTACTAAGTTTTCATCTGCATTCTCTAGTTTATTTATTGCCCTAACAATAGCATTGCTCGGGTTGAGCAAAAATTTTTATAAAGATTCTATATCCAAAATAGCCGACTACATTTCTTTAAAGCTATTCCTTCTTATGGGAGCTATTTGTATGGTTAGCTTTGGAAATATGGCTCTGTTCTTTCTAGGTTTAGAAATCTTGTCAATTGCTTTATATATCCTATGTGGTAGCGACCCTAAGAATATCAAAAGTAATGAAGCTGCAATGAAGTACTTTTTATTAGGTTCTTTTGCTTCAGGTGTGATTCTTTTTGGAATCGCATTAGTTTATGGGGCTACTGGGTCTTTTAATATACAGCAAATCAGTGAAATTTCACAAACCACTGCCCTGCCTGTATGGTTTGGATTAGGAAGTATACTAATTATTATTGGAATGTTATTTAAGATTGCCGCTGTGCCTTTTCACTTTTGGGCTCCAGATGTATATCAAGGAGCACCAACCCTTACTACAGCAATGATGAGCACTTTGGTAAAGGTTACAGCAATAGCAACATTATTTAAATTAACACAAGACCTTACACCAAATTTAAGCATAAATATCACCTTTGTTTTTGTTGTAATTGCTATTCTGTCTATGACTATAGGAAATATTATGGCCATACGACAACAAAGTGTTAAGCGCCTATTGGCTTATTCGGGTATTTCTCATGCTGGATTTATGATGATTGCTCTAACTTCTTTAACCACTTTAGGCGCATCAAACCTTTTCTATTACGCAGTAGCATATAGCGTAGCTGGAATTGCGGCTTTCGCTATTTTAATAGCGGTAACACAAGACAAAGAAAATGATTTTATAGATAACTTTAAGTCCTTAGGGTATACTAATCCTTTATATGCTGCTATTATGAGTATAGCATTACTTTCTATGGGAGGTATACCAATCTTTGCAGGTTTCTTCGGTAAATTCTTTTTGTTCACTCAAGCTTTCGAAAATGGTTTTATAGCTTTAGTAATATTTGCAATAATTAATTCTATCATAAGCATATACTACTACATGAAGATCATTATAGCAATGTACTTTCATAAGGATCAAGAACAACCACAACTCAAAGGCAAACTTTGTATACAGATTGTTGGGGTAATAGCAATACTTATTAACATAGCAATTGGATTATATCCCTCTTTGTTGACAAATTTTTTCTAATTTTTTTTTTACTAATATCCTCCAACTCTATTTTTTTTACTATATTAGCACTCAGATTAAGATTATGAAAAAACAAAACTTACATATTAATTGGTGGAGCAGACTAAATCCAAATTGGGATTCGGTTGAACCTTGTATGTAATTTAGTTATTTCTCTTTTTTGTAAAAACCTTAAAGAAAAAAATAAAATATACCAAGCCTACTAGAGTCTCTCTAGTAGGCTATTTTTTTTTAATAAAAACTATAACAATGCAACTTTTCATTACAACTTTATTATCATGGTGGTGGAGACTAAATTCTAATAAGGAATTCGGTGGATATCACTATATAGATATATATTAAATTAATAAATAATATAAATTATAATAGGTCTTCTGAATTTTTCAGAAGACCTATTTTTTTTTAAACTCGATATACATTTTATTATGAAACTACATACCGTATACACAAAACAACTTGCAGATCTACATACTCCTGTTGAATTATATTTAAAACTACGAGATAAATTTCCTCATAGCTTTCTACTAGAAAGCTCTCAATACCATACTAAGGAAAACAACTATACTTATATATGTCTTGATCCATTGGCTAGTTTCATCTCTACCACTGAGCAAACAGTTATTACCAACATTACACAACAAAAAACAACTTTAGATAATACTGAAATTGATATTACTTCAGAGCTTTCCAACTTTATACAAAGTATAAAATTGGACAAACCACAAGAACTAACCTTTATAAACAATGGTCTCTTTGGTTATACCAACTACGACAGTATTGCATTACTACACAATATAGACATACAGCAAAGCAAGGAAGATATTCCCTGTATTCAATATCATTTTTTTAGATACTTGTTAGTTTTTAATCATTTAAACAATGAACTATATCTTATCGAACATTTGCAAGATAATCAAAGTACAACGCTAAATAAGATTGTAGAATTACTACATTGCACTTCCCCTAGTCCATATCCTTTTGAAACCATAGAAGAGGAACAAACTGACCTGAGTGATCAAGAATTTATGGACAATTTAGAAAAAGTACATCAACATTGTCAACAAGGTGATGTCTTTCAATTAGTCTTATCAAGAGCATACAACTACAAATTTCAAGGCGATGAGTTCAATGTCTATAGAACGTTGCGAAGCATAAATCCTTCTCCATATCTATTTTATTTTGACTATGGTAATTTTAAAATATTTGGTTCCTCTCCTGAAGCACAATTAGTGGTTAAGAACAATAAAGCTTATATCCATCCAATCGCAGGCACTTTTAAACGAACGCATGACCGCAAAAAAGATGAGCTATTAGCTATTGAACTAAAAAATGACCCAAAAGAAAACGCAGAACACACAATGCTGGTTGACTTAGCTCGAAATGACCTCAGCATGGAGAGTAATGATGTAAATATTGAGGATTTTAAAAGCATCGAATACTATTCTCATGTAATCCATCTGGTATCTAAAGTAAGTGCGAGAATTGAAAATCAACTAAACTCTTTTAGTGTTTTTAAAAACACCTTTCCTGCAGGAACTCTCTCAGGATCACCAAAGAGAAAGGCAATAGAACTTATAAATCTTTATGAAAGTAAACCAAGAGGATTCTATGGAGGAAGTGTTGGTATTTTAGGATTAGATGGTAGCATAAACCAGGCTATTTTCATTCGATCTGTTGTAAGTAAAAACAACAAACTTCATTACCAAGCAGGTTGCGGAGTAGTAATATTATCTGATTTAAAGAACGAATTACAGGAAATTCACAACAAATTGAAAGCAGTGAGAACTGCAATAACCTTGGCTCAAAAAGTATAAGAAGATGAAAATATTAGTTATAGATAACTACGATTCGTTTGTATACAATTTAGTGTACCTATTAAAACAATATAAACACATAGAAGTAGAAGTAGTTAAGAACGATAAAATTAACTTTCAGCAAGTAAATTCTTTTCAAAAAATACTTATATCTCCTGGTCCTGGACTACCTCAAGATGCAGGGGATTTAGAACAACTACTAAAACAATATGCTACCACTAAAGATATTCTTGGCATTTGTTTAGGTCATCAGTCACTTGGTCAATTTTTCGGAGCAAATTTAGTTCAGTTAAAACATCCCTTGCACGGAGTAAGTAGTCCAATTAATATAATACAAGAAGATTACTTATTAGAAGGAGTACAGCAAAAAAGTCCTATAGCACATTACCATTCTTATGTAATAACTGACTTACCTAACACATTACAAGCTCTAGCCATTGATTCACACAATAACATAATGGCCTTCAAACATAAACAATATGACATTAGAGCTTTGCAATTTCACCCCGAATCAATTTTAACACAAGATGGCAAAAAAATAATCGATAACTGGATTAAAAACTAAATTATGAAACAAATACTTAACCTATTAGCTCAGCAAAAAACACTTGATTTTGACATGGCAAAACAATTGCTGATTAATATGGCAAACAATTTATATACACCTATTGAAACGGCTGCTTTGCTTAGTTGTTTTTCAATGCGTGCCATTACCTTAGATGAATTAAAAGGCTTTCGTAGCGCCATGCTTGAATTGTGTACAAAGATAGATTTATCTGAATTTAACCCTATGGATGTATGTGGCACTGGAGGAGACTCAAAAAACACCTTCAATATTTCTACTTTATCAAGCTTTGTGATAGCTGGAGCAGGAGTCCCAGTAGCTAAGCATGGTAATTATGGTGTTTCATCTATCTCAGGCTCATCAAGTGTGATGGAAAACTTAGGGGTACGTTTTACAAAAGATACTTCAAAATTAAAAGAGCAGTTAAAACACGCTAACATATGCTTTTTACATGCTCCATTATTTCACCCAGCAATGTCAAGTATCGCTAATGTGAGAAAAGAATTAGGTGTAAAAACATTTTTTAATATGTTAGGTCCCCTAACCAATCCATGTAATCCTAAAGTTCAATTAATTGGATTATCTAATCTAGAATTACTTCGCATGTATCAATATTTACTGCAACAAAGCAATACTCAATATACGATTATCCATTCCTTAGATGGCTATGATGAGTGTAGTCTCACCCATGCATGTAAAATCGTTACTAACGAGCAAGAAAAAATTATTACACCCTCCTATTTTAATCTCTCTCCTGTAACTCCTCAAAGTATTCAAGGAGGAGATACAGTTGAGAAATCTGCCTATATATTTTGGCAAATTCTCAAAGCTAAAGGTACATTAGAACAAAATAATGTTGTAATAGCCAATAGTGCTTTAGCTATACAAACCTACCACCCATCCTATAGTATTGAACAATGTATGGAAATGGCTAAAGATTCATTATTATCAGGTCAAGCTAAAAGTAAATTTGAAATCCTACGTCAGATATGAAAAATATATTACAAACTATAAAGAACCATAAGATACAAGAAGTAAAAACTCGTAAAACTCTTAGAAGTATAACAGACTTGGAGTCAACTCCGCAGTATAAAGCATCCTGTTTATCTTTATCTAAGAGTATCTTAGATCCTTCAAAAAATGGATTGATTACTGAGTTTAAAAGAAAATCCCCTTCTAAAGGAGTCATAAAAAAACAAGTAGAAGTAAAACAAATAATAGATATATACCAACACAACGGTGCTTCGGCTATTTCTGTCTTACACGATCAATGCTTTTTTGGAGCTTACCCAGAAGACTTAGCAAATGCGTGTGCAATAAAACAAGTACCTATCTTACAGAAAGACTTTATCATAGATCCATATCAGATTATAGAAGCTAAATCTTTAGGGGCAGATGCAATCTTACTTATAGCAAAAATACTAGAAACAGACCAAATAAAACAACTTATACAAATAGCTCATCAACAAGGTTTAGAAGTATTATTAGAAACTCATAGCCAACAGGAGATACAAAGATGTGCAGAGCTAGATTACGATTTAATAGGAATAAATAACCGCAACCTACAAGACTTTAAAGTAGATATAGAAAACAGTATTCTATTAGCCAAAATGCTACCTGAAAATGCAATAAAAATAGCTGAAAGTGGCCTAGAAAACACACAAGTAGTTAAAACACTTAAACAACATGGTTTTAAAGGTTTCTTAATTGGAGAATACTTTATGAAACAAACAGACCCCAAAACTACTTTACAACAATTCATAAGGCAATTAAATGAGTAAAAAAATAAAAATATGTGGCTTAACCCAGTCACAAAACATTCAGCATATTATCGCCTTACAACCAGATTATATAGGCTTTATCTTCTATAAAAAATCCCCTAGACTCTTAAATGATTTTTCAGCAATACCGATAGAAAAGTTAGATAATATAAAAAAAGTTGGAGTTTTTGTAAATGCAGAGAAAGAAGATATTATAGAGAAAGTAAAGAGATTCAAACTAAATTATGTACAACTTCACGGAAATGAATCTGCAGAATACTGTGCAGATCTTCAGAGCAAAAACATCTGCGTGATTAAGGCTTTCTCTATAAAAGAACCAAAGGATTTTAAAAACACGCCCAAATACGAGCCTTATTGTAAATACTTCCTTTTTGATACTAAAACCGACTTGTATGGAGGTTCAGGTAAAAGTTTCTGCTGGAAGCACTTAGAAAACTACACCTGTAAGAAGGGATTTTTTTTAAGCGGTGGAATAAGCCAATATAACATAGAAGACGCTAAAGTAATACCACATCCCTACTATATAGGTATTGATATCAATAGTGGTATTGAAGATACCCCAGGGGTAAAAAGCATAGAAAAAACACAACAAATTATAAAAACAATTCGCAATGAATAATACTTTCGACCCAGATAATAATGGTTACTATGGTGAATTTGGAGGAGCTTTCATCCCAGAAATGCTATATCCCAATGTCTTAGAACTACAAAATAATTATAAACAAATTATAAAAGACCCAAGCTTTCAACAAGAGTTAAATCAGTTACTTAAAGATTACGTAGGAAGACCCACCCCTTTGTTCTACTCTAAGAACCTAAGTAAAGAGTTTGGTGCAAAAGTATACTTAAAAAGAGAGGATTTAAATCATACAGGTGCCCATAAAATTAATAACACCATAGGTCAAATCCTACTAGCTAAAAGGCTTGGCAAGAAAAATATAATAGCTGAAACTGGTGCTGGGCAACATGGTGTAGCAACTGCAACAACTTGTGCGTTACTTGGTATGAAATGCACAGTATATATGGGAGCAGTAGATATCGCAAGACAAAAGCCTAATGTCGATAGAATGAAAATGCTAGGAGCAACTGTTGTTGAGGCTAATAGTGGTAGCAAAACCTTAAAAGACGCCACTAATGAAGCAATTCGACACTGGATTAATCACCCTGCTGATTGCTATTATGTTATTGGCTCTGTAGTAGGACCTCATCCTTATCCCGATATGGTTGCAAAATTCCAATCCGTAATAAGCAAAGAAATAGAATTTCAACTCCTTGAAAAAGAAAAAACAAATAAACCAGACTATGTTATAGCCTGTATTGGCGGAGGGAGTAACGCCATGGGAGCCTTTTATCATTTTATAAATAATGAGCACACCAAATTAATCGCAGTAGAAGCGGCGGGAAAAGGAATAAACACAAAGCAAACAGCCGCCACTATAGCACTTGGCAAGCAAGGAGTAATACATGGTAGTTTAACTTATCTAATGCAAGACGAAAACGGACAAATTACAGAGCCTTATTCTATTTCTGCTGGTTTAGATTACCCCGGTATTGGACCAGCACATGCCTTTTTACACAACACAAATAAAATATCCGTAGTCAGTATTACAGATCAACAAGCCTTAGAAGCAGCTTTGCACTTAAGTCGTGTAGACGGTATCATCCCGGCCTTGGAATCTGCACATGCCTTAGCCTACTTAAATCAATTAAAGTCGAAACTACAGTCAACTGATATAGTAGTAGTAAACTTATCAGGTAGAGGAGACAAAGATATGCTAACCTATGAAAAATACTTTACCAATGAAAAATAGAATCACCACCTTGTTCAAAACAAAGAATAAAGATATTTTATCCATTTTCTTTGTTGCAGGATATCCAGAGTTAAAAGACACTATAACTATCATAAAAAACTTAGAGAATGCTGGAGTAGATCTAATAGAAATAGGCATACCTTTCTCAGACCCTTTAGCAGATGGTCCTGTAATACAGCAAGCTTCTACTGAATCAATAAAAAATGGTTTAAGTCTAAAAGAACTTTTTCTTCAATTAAAAGATATAAGATTATATAGTAATATACCTATTGTATTAATGGGGTACTTAAATCCTATCTTACAATTTGGTATAGAAGACTTTATAAAGCAATGCAAAAAAATAGGCGTTGATGGTATTATCGTGCCAGACTTACCTTTAGACTATTACCAAAAAAGATTTTCTAAACTAATGATAGAAAATAATCTTAGTAATATTCTATTACTTAGTAATCAGACTTCTGAAGAGAGAATTTTAGAAATAGATAAAAATTCTCAAGGTTTTATATATATAGTTTCTAGTCAAGGGGTTACAGGAAGTGATATAAGTATACAAGAAAATAGTAGATATTATCAAAAGGTACAAGACCTGGGGTTAAAGAATCCTCGCCTAATTGGATTTGGAGTAAAAGATAAAAACAGTTTTAAAGATGCCGCCAAACATAGTAGCGGTGCTATAATTGGAACCGCCTTCGTTGAACATATAAAAAAGTATGGTATTGATCAGAAAAGTATTGACGCTTTTGTTCAAAAAATAAGATAGTTTTAAAACATTCTATAAGCTAACAATCAAATATTTATATAAAAAGGGAATACGCTGGTAGCATATTCCCTTTTTGTATAATATATTATTTCTATTTTATCGATCTTTCTGGTGTTCATAGAGCCACTGAATATCCTCCCAAAGCTCTTGCATATTTTTTGCTTCATCATCAGGTGTATCAAAATTAGTTCCATCATAAAACCCTCGAATTCGTCCTTCTTTATCCACTAAAACGAAATTCTCTGTATGTACCATATCATACAATTCATCCAAAGATCCTGTTTTTACAGCTAAATAAGAATTTCTAGCAATAAAATAAATATCCTTTTTGTCTCCTGTTACAAGATTCCATATAGAATCATCTACTCCCTTATCTAAGGCATACTCTTTTAAAACCTCAACACTATCGATATCAGGAGTAACAGTATGAGAGAGTAATTTAACTCCTGGTAAGGTTTTAATTTTTTCTTGCAGCCAAACCATATTGTCTCCCATAATTGGGCAAATAGTAGGGCAAGTCGTAAAGAAAAAGTCAGCTACATAAATATGTCCTTTATAATCTGCTTGAGTTATAGTATCTCCATTTTGATTATAAAAAGTGAAATCAGCT
The DNA here is from genome assembly GCA_947632215.1 of uncultured Flavobacterium sp. Lineage (GTDB taxonomy): Bacteria > Bacteroidota > Bacteroidia > Flavobacteriales > Flavobacteriaceae > Flavobacterium. Next base: position 26,746 of record CANROJ010000010.1, read on the forward strand.
ACGCGATGTCTTTGTTTATTAGCTTGGTGTTGTATCAAAGTGTCTACTAATTCAGGATTAACCATAGAAGGTGTAAACACTGGTAGTGATTTACGATACTTTAAAGCATTATAAAACATTACTAAAATCCCTGCACATAATAAAAATAAAAAAATAAAAAAATATTTATATTTTCTAAAGTACTCTAACATAATATTTTTGGTTTTGAACAAATTTACAAATAAGCTTTCTAAAAAAAGTTAAAGTCTACTTAAATGGTATTTCTACAAAAAAAATCGTATAAAATTATATTAGCTCAAGATAATTGCTATTTTTGTTATTATATAATTAAAAACTAATAATCTAAAATATTATGAACAAAAAGGTATTACTTGCCTCAGCGATCGCTCTAGTTACTTTGTCTTCATGTCAAGGCGACAAAAAAGCCCAACAGGATCAAGAATCTCACGGAATTACGTTAGAGTATATGGATCCAGATAGCAAACCAGGAGATGATTTTTTCCGCTATGTAAATGGTGCATGGTATGATAAGACAGATATTCCAGATGACCGTACTAGATGGGGTAGTTTTGATGAATTAAGACAAAACACAGATTATGACGCTCTTGCAATATTAAAAGAAGCGGCAAATGACACTAATCTAGATCCTAATTCTGATCAAGCTAAAGCAATTGCTATCTACAACACTTACTTAGATGTAGATGCAAGAACTGCATTAGGAACAGCACCTATTCAAGGTTACTTAGATCAAATTAACTCTATTACTTCAGTAAAACAAGTAGAAGAATTAATTAATCAATTAGCTGATGAAGGTGGACTAGGTTTTTATTCTTCTTACGTATCGGCTGATGCAAAAAACTCAAGCCAAAACACTTTATATCTATCTTTAGGTTCTCTTGGGTTACCTGATCAAGATTACTATCTTCAAAATTCAGAGGATATGAAGGAAAAGCGTCAACAATATATTGCACACGTTTCTCGTATGCTACAATTAGCTGGAGAACAACCTGCAGAAGCAGAAAGCGATGCTAAAAAAGTCTTAAGTATTGAGACAAAACTTTCTAAACCTCGTTTAACTAGAGTAGAAAGAAGAGATGCTCGTCTTACTTATAACCCAATGAGTGTAGCAGAGTTACAAAAATTAGCTCCAGTAATTAATTGGTCACAATACTTCCAAGCAAGAGGTCTTGAAAACATTGACAAAGTAGTTGTTTCTCAACCTAAGTATATTGCAGAGTTAAACAATATTTTAACTAGTAATAACTTAGAAGAAATTAAAGCTTACTTGAAATGGACTCTTGTTAGTAAATATGCTTCTATATTAACTCCTGAAATGGAAACAGCTAGTTGGGAATTCTATTCTCAAACACTTCAAGGTGCAAAAGAACAACGTCCAATTGAGGAAAGAGCTTTAATGGTTGTTAACGGAAGTGTTGGAGAAGCATTAGGTCAATTATATGTAGAACAAAAATTCCCAGCTGAAGCAAAAGAAAAAGCTCAAGCTATGATTTCTAACGTAATTGATGCATTTGGTGATAGAATTAAAAATCTTTCATGGATGGAAGAAGAAACTAAGAAAAATGCTTTAGAAAAATTATACGCTACTACTATTAAAATCGGATACCCTGACAAATGGGAGGATTACTCTGCGATGCAAATTAAAAATACAGATCAAGGAGGAAACTATTTCGAAAACATGAAAAATGCTCGAAAATGGGGTATTGCTAAAAACGTAGCAGATCATAACAAACCTGTAGATAAAACTCGTTGGGGTATGTCACCACAAACAGTTAACGCTTACTTTAGTCCAATTAACAATGAAATCGTTTTCCCTGCAGCTATCCTACAACCTCCTTTCTATGACTACAAAGCAGATGAGGCAGTTAACTACGGTGGAATTGGAGCGGTAATCGGACATGAGATTTCTCATAGTTTTGATGATTCTGGTTCAAGATTCGATAAAAACGGAAACTTAAACAACTGGTGGACTCCAGAAGACCTAGAGCGTTTTACTGCTCTTGGAACAGACTTAGCAGATCAATATAGTGCTTTAGAGCCACTACCTGGAGTATTTGTAGACGGTAAATTCACTTTAGGAGAGAATATTGGAGATTTAGGTGGAGTAAATGCTGCTTATGATGGACTTCAAAGATATCTAGCAGAAAATGGTAATCCTGGATTAATCGACGGATTCACACCAGAACAGCGTTTCTTTATCTCATGGGGAACTATCTGGAGAACTAAAGCTAGAGAGGAATCTATTAAAAACCAAGTAAAAACTGACCCTCATGCTCCTGGACATTATAGAGCATATGTTCCACTTCAAAACGTTGATGCTTTCTACGAAGCATTTGATATTAGTGAGACAGATAAACTATATTTAAAACCAGAAGAAAGAGTGAAAATTTGGTAAACTCTAATTCTAAAAAATAAAAAAGTCTTTTCTATTTAGAAAGACCTCAAAAGAGGTAAACTATATAACATATTTGTTTGTATAGTTTACCTCTTTATTTTTTTGGTTTTGAATCAATTATCCTTTCCTAGCTTACTTCTACCTCTAGATTATAGGTAATCATACAAATGGACTTAATGATCTATGAGTTTAATCTTTTGTTTACCATGTAGGGTTAACTACTTATTAACTCATTAATAGTAGGGGCTATGCAAACCTATAAAATACTAAATATCTAATGTAAAACCAATAGAAAAATAAGGTATAGATATGTCTAGTAAATCTTTTCAAAATATATATGATTAGATATTGACATTAAACAAAACTTTACCCATTTGCAGTTATACAAGACTTATCAGAAACTTGCTTGGTTTGAATGAGTTAGCTATAGGTAGCAAGCAAGGCCTTATTAAGAGAGTAGTAAAATCTCTTAGTAAGGCCTTATTTAAAAGTGTATTTAGATGAAAGAGCTTACATGTTTTCTATTTCCTGCATAGTTCTTCTCAAAATTGGATCATGAGAATTTAAATATCTATAGTATGTATCTCTATCAAATAGTTGATCAACAAAAGCTGTATTTAAAAACACTAATACTTCATCCTTTTTACTTTCTAACTCTAAAGATAGCCTATTGTTATTAACATGTTGTTGAAAACCTGAGAAGATAATATCTTTTTGCTGTTCTAAATAAGCTAGAACTTGTTGAAAGTTTTTATCCTTAAAATCTTTCCTATAATTATCAATGTATTGAAAAACATAGAAATCAACTAATCGACTATTACCTAACTTAGCAATACCTGTCTGACTTCTATTATTAGAACTGTCGATTTGTACATCCGGAGTAATACCTCCATTGGCAAAAACATTTCTTCCTTTCAAGGTTTTATAACTTATAGGTTCTGACTTAGCTGGTGTAGGTGCACCATGAACTGCTTCATTATATGGATAAGCACGTTGAATAGATCTACCTGATGGGGTATAATAACGTGCGGTAGTTAAACGTATAGCAGACCCATCTCCTAAAAGGAATTCCTTTTGTACTAGTCCTTTTCCATATGTTTGTTCTCCAACTATCACGCCTCTATCATTATCTTGAATTGCACCTGCAACAATTTCACTAGCAGAAGCGCTTTGACTATTTACCAAAATATATAAAGGCAAATCACTAAAGAGATCACTACTTTTAGCTAAAGTTATAGAAGGTACTCCTCTTTTAGAAATAGTCTTTAAAATAACTTGATTATTGGGTAATAAATCATTTAATATTTTTACTGATTGATCTAAATAACCTCCTGAGTTATCTTGTAAATCAATGATAAGTCCCTTAATATCTAGAGAAAGTAACTCATTTAATGCATTACTGAATTCTTTATAAGTGGTCTTTGAAAATTTACTTATCTTAATATATCCAAAACCATTGGCTAATTTCTCACTAAAATCAACACTAGGCAAATCTATAACGGAGCGAACTACTTTAATATTAAGTAGAGAATCTACTCCTGGTCTTTTTATAGTTAGAAGAGCTGTAGAATTCTTTTGTCCTTTGAGAATATTACTAATACTATCTTGTTGAAGATCTTTACCAAATAAATAGCGTTGATCAACTCTTACAATACGATCCCCACTTAGTATTCCACTAATATTAGCAGGCCCATTTACTAGGCTTTTGATCACCGTTACACTATCTTTATAAATATAGTAATTAATGCCAAGTCCATAAAATCCTCCTTGCATAATGTGTTTCTGCTGGATAAACTCTGTTTGATTCATATAAATAGAGTGTGGATCTAAATGCTTCAACATAGATTCTATAGCATTATCGGTAAGAGAGTCCATATCTATGGGGTCTACATATTCTTTATCGATAAAGTCCATTAATTGACTCAGCTTTACTTTATGTTGCCTTGTTAAATTAGTATCCGTATTTTGAATACTTACACTAACTAGAAAACCTCCTAAAAATATTCCTAAACACAAAGCAATCGATATAATAAGCGGCCAAAAATATTTATTCATATCTATGATTTATTCTAAATCTGTGATTTGTACTACTTCAACACTAGCTCTTTTAAGAAAGTCGACTCCCGCTGTATCCTTATAAGCTTCTATGTAAACTACCCGAGTAATCCCAGCTTGATGAATTAGTTTACTACATTCCTTACAAGGTGACATTGTGATATACAAAGTAGCATCGGTACAACTTTGAGTTGAGCTAGCTACTTTCAAAATAGCATTAGCCTCGGCATGTAAAACATACCAATGAGTAAGGTTATCTTGATCCTCGCAACAATTTTCAAATCCAGTAGGAGTCCCATTATAGCCATCTGAGATAATCATTCGATCTTTAACTATAAGAGCACCCACTTTTTTTCGTTTACAATAGGAGAGCTCCGCCCACTGTTTAGCCATTCGCAAGTAAGCCTTATCATATTTCGCAATCTTTAACTCACTTTCCATCTTGTGTTTATTTTATAAAGTTATACATACTACAAGAACAAAAATACATAATTGTTATAAGATACTTTACAATTCATACAATTCTATTCGAATCCTAATATAAAGATTTACAACCATTACATCTATTAGAGCTTAAACAAACTCAACACAAATCTAAATAAATCCTTTATCCAAAATAAATTCATAATATTGATATAAAAAACATAATCAACTGATAAAAAATTCATATCTTTCTGTTATACCAGAAAAATTATTTTAATTTAAATTGAAAAATTATGAAACAAGATATAGATGATGTTTTCGATGCTGACTTTGTAGATAGAAACCGAGGACATTTTGCTTCAATTGTTAGAATAGCCTTAGCTGATGGGCAATGTTCTGCTGAAGAAAAAGATTTTATTGATCAATTAGCAAATCGCCTTGAAATAACTCCAGAAGATTATAAAAACATTCTTGCAGATCCAAGTAGTTATCCTATAAATCCTCCCTATTTAGAAATAAAAAGAATAGAGCGATTATATGACTTAGCTAGAATGACGTATATCGATCACGTCTTAGGTCCAAAACAAAAAGATATTTTAAAGAAATTTGCAATTGGCCTAGGTTTCCAATCAGATATTGACTTTTTAGTAAATAAAGCCCTATCTCTACTGGTGTTAAATGTAGATGAAGAGACTTTTATAGAAGAAATAAAAAGTATTGATAAATAAAAAAAGCGATCCATTAAGATCGCTTTTCTTCTATTTTATATAATTGGCTATAAATTCCTCAGCCTTCTCTACCATATTTTTACTTCCACAAATAAATGGAACTCTTTGGTGTAACTCTGTAGGTACAACCTCCATGATTCTCATTTTTCCGGTAGAAGCCTTACCACCTGCTTGCTCTATAATATATGCTATTGGATTACATTCATATAATAAACGTAATTTCCCATTAGGAGCTTTTTTTGTAGAAGGATACAGATAAATTCCTCCTTTTAATATATTTCTATGAATATCTGAAACTAAACTTCCAATATAACGAGCACTATATGGTCTGCCTTGTTCTTCTTCCTGACAATATTTAATATAATCTTTTACTCCGGCTGGAAACTGTAAATAGTTCCCTTGATTTACCGAGTAAATACTTCCATCTTCACTAATCTTCATATTAGGATGTGACAAGTAAAAAGTTCCAATAGCTGGATTCAACGTAAACCCATTAACTCCATTTCCTGTAGTGTATACTAACATAGTGGAAGAACCATAAACAATATACCCAGCAGCCACTTGTTTATCTCCTTCTTGTAAAAAGTCTTCTTGTGTTACTGGAGTTCCTATAGGAGTCACTCTACGATAAATAGAAAAAATAGTACCTACTGAAACGTTTACGTCAATGTTAGAAGATCCATCTAAAGGATCCATCAAAACCACATACTTATTTTCATTTGTCCCCTTTTTTCCTTTAATAGCAATAAAATCATCCTCTTCTTCTGAGGCAATACCACATACAATCTCACGATTGATTAATGTATTAATGAAAACCTCGTTAGCGTAAACATCTAATTTTTGCTGTTCCTCGCCTTGAATATTAGCAGTACCTTGGGCACCAATAATATCGACTAAGCCTGCCTGATTAACTTGATGGCTAACTACCTTAGCAGCAAGTCTTAAAGAATTAATTAATCGAGATAATTCACCTGAGGAATACTGAAAATCCTCCTGTTTATCAATAATAAATTCTCCTAGGGTTTGATTTCTTTCTATTGTCATTATGAAAATGATTCTTTAGTTGTGTATATAATAGTGCAAATATCGTTAATTTTGTTCTTCTATTGAAAGAATAACCGCTAAAACTAAAATATTATGATTATTAGACCTGCAACACCACAGGACATGGGTAATGTATTGGAGCTTATAAAAGAACTTGCTACCTTTGAGAAAGAACCACAAGCAGTAATTATCACAGAGCAGGATCTAATAAATGATGGATTTGGTCCAACACCACTTTTTCATGTATTAGTAGCGCAAGAGCAAGAAAAAATCATCGGAATGGCTTTGTACTATAATAGATATTCTACTTGGAAAGGAAAAACTATCCACCTAGAAGATTTAATAGTAACTCAAAATAAAAGAGGAACAGGTGCGGGAATGGCGCTTTACAAAGAGATTTTTAAAATAGCTAAAAAACAAAATGTAAAAAGAGTAGAATGGGTAGTTCTTGATTGGAATAAACCAGCAATCGATTTTTATAGATCCACTGGAGCAAAAGTACTTACAGACTGGAATACAGTTCAAATGGATGAACAAGGAATTAACCATATGTTACAAATATAGAATATGAGGGTATTTAAATTTGGGGGTGCATCAATTTGCAATGCACAAAACGTAAAGAACGTAGCTCATATACTTAGTGAGTGTGGACATAAGGATCTATTAATTATTGCATCTGCTATGGGCAAAACAACTAATGCCTTAGAAAAAGTAGTAGACTCTTATATAAACAGTCCTAATGAATTAGAACAAAGTTTACAAGTGGTAAAAGGTTTTCATATGCAAATCATCGAAGATCTTTTTTCAGACCAAGAGCACCCTATTTTTAATGAGTTAGAAAAATATTTTCTAGATATTCTATATTTTTTAAACAATAATAAATCCCCAAATTATAATTTTATTTACGATCAAGTCGTTAGTCTAGGTGAAATTATTTCTACGCGTATCCTGCATTATTATTTACAACACATTGGTATTAGAAATAACTGGATAGATGCACGAGATTTAATTCAAACTGATATCACATACAGAGATGCCAATGTCAACTGGCCACTAACCAAAAATAAAATTAATCAACACATTGATCCTTCTCAATTATATATTACTCAAGGATTCATAGCGGCAGATCCCAATGGTTTTTCCACTACATTAGGAAGAGAAGGTTCAGATTACTCGGCAGCAATATTGGCCAATATTCTAGAGGCTAATAGCGTTACTATTTGGAAAGATGTACAAGGGGTATTAAACGCTGACCCAAGATACTTTGAGCAAACAACACTTTTAGAACAAATCTCCTACCAAGAGGCTATTGAACTTGCCTTTTATGGAGCTACTGTTATTCACCCAAAAACCTTACAACCCTTGTTAAACAAAGATATACCTTTGTATGTAAGATCGTTCCTGCATCCGCAGAAGCAAGGCACAATTGTAAGTAAAGCTTATGGTATAACACCTCATGTACCATGTTATATATTGAAAAAAGACCAACTTTTAATAAGCATATCTTCCAAAGACTTTTCTTTTATTTTAGAACAAAATATTAGCTTTATATTTCATTTGTTACATCAATTTAATATTAAAGTACATGTAATACAAAATTCAGCTATAAGTTTTAGTATATGTGTCGAAGATAGGTTTAATAACTTCCCTAATCTGGTGAAAGAACTAGAGAACAATTTTAAAGTTAGTTATAACCAGAATGTAACTCTCTATACGATTCGTCATTTTGATGCTAATAAGGCAAATGAAATTCTAAAGGATAAAACAATACTTCTAAAACAAGTAAATAGAGAAACAATGCAAATTGTCACCAAGTAAAAATACAATAGACACACTAGAAAAAAGTCTAAACTAATAGTATTGTTCTTTTGAAGAATTACTTTACTGATAATTTGGCTTTTAATCTTAGCTACCATATGTTTAAGCTCACCTTAGTAAATATTGTAAAATGACACCATTAAACAAATATTCTATATGCTTTTTACCAGATCCAGCTACTTTGCAAATAGTGGAACACATGAAATACAGTCTTGGGGAAAGTATTGGTTGGTTTAATAGTAAAAACTCTATTGGTCATATCACTATTACAGAATTTTCAGCCAATGAACAACAAATCTTATTGGTAAAAAAACACATAGAAAACAGTTGTGCTTATTTCGAGCCTATTTCTACTACTATTTGTCAATTTAATCATTTTACTAATGGAGCATTCTACTTAGATTTTGATTCTAATTCTAGCTTGATATTTAAAGAATATGCTAAGCAAATTAACAAAGGAATCCACATAAAGAACTCTTATAAAAGTACAACTCCACATTTATCAATTGCCAGGAAACTTACCGCTGCAAAAATAGAACAAGCTTATGAACTCTTTGGCAGGCCCGATTTTTTATTACAATGTAATCAAATAGCATTAAGAAGATTAAATCCTTTGAAATTACAATTCGATATCCTTGAAACTTTTACGTTTCAGGCTAAAATAAAACCACAACAACAACTAACTTTATTTTAAAACATGCAAAACATTACAAACGACTTAACTTGGGATCAATTTACAAAAGTAGATATGAGAGTTGGCACAATTCTTAAAGCACAAATATTTCCTCAAGCTAGAAATCCCGCTTATATAATTGAAATAGACTTTGGTCAAAAAATAGGTATAAGAAAAAGTTCAGCTCAGATTACGGCTTTATATAGTACCGAAGAGTTAATAGGTAAACAGATCATTGCCGTTATTAACTTTCCTGAAAAACAAATAGCTACACTAAAAAGTCAATGTCTAATTATGGGAGCTATACTAGGTAAAGAAGTAACACTTATCACTGTAGATAAGCCATGTGAAAATGGACTCTCAATAGGCTAATTACCTTTACATCCTTGTTTAATTGTATTATTATGTATCTGGATATTCTCCACTATACTAAGTCCTTTGTTTAAGGTCATACTTTCTTGTATCAAACATATTGCTACTTGCTCAACCTTAACAGGCTTGGCTTTTGTAAATAGATTTAAAGTATTAAATACTTTTAATACAGATACAATCACTTTTTCACCTAAACGTTGTGATTTTGGACGAATTAAAGATCCTGGACGAAGGATAACAGTTTTGTCAAAACCTAAGGCTAAAATAGATCTCTCTAACTCACCTTTGGTTCGAAAGTAAAGAAAATTACTCTTACTATTAGCCCCTTTAGAGCTAACTAAACTAAAACACTTTACTTGCTTTTGTTTACATAGAGTAGCAAAATCTAGTACATATTGATAATCTATCTCGAAAAATCTCTCTTTACTTCCCGCCTTTTTAATAGTTGTACCCAAAGTACAAAAGGCGATATCAGCCTTATCTATAAAAGAATAATCCCATGCACTTATTTGACTAAAATCAACAATATGTTCGTTTAACTTGGAATGTTGTATACCCAAAGCTTTACGTACAAGTACATCTATCCTTTGAATCTTAGGATTCTGTATTAGCTCTAAAGTCAGTGCTGCTCCTGTTCTCCCAGTAGCTCCTATTACAATTACATGCATAATAAAATAAATAATTAAAAAAAGGTGACCAACTTATGGGCACCTTTTAAGGCTTACATTAGACTTTCGAAGGTGCTAACATATGTTTTGGATCAAGAATCTCATCTAAACGCTCCTTACTAAGAAGATTGTTTTGCAAAACAAGCTCATAAACACTTGTTCCTGTTTCCAAAGCTTCTTTAGCAATTCTGGTGGATGCCTTATAACCTATATAAGGATTCAAAGCAGTGACAATACCAATACTACCTAGAACAAGATCTTTATTATGCTTTTCATTAGCTTTAATTCCCAACACACATTTAGTCAACAAAGTTTGCATAGCGTTCTCTAACCACTGCATAGACTCCATTACACTATGTGCTATTACCGGCTCCATAACATTCAATTGCAATTGCGCTGCTTCAGATGCCATAGTAATAGTTACGTCATTTCCTATCACCTTAAAACAAACTTGATTAACTACCTCCGGAATAACTGGATTAACTTTACCAGGCATTATAGAAGAACCAGGTTGCATTGCTGGTAACTGGATCTCATTGAGTCCACAACGTGGTCCGCTAGATAGTAATCGTAAGTCGTTACATATTTTTGATAGCTTAATGGCTATTTTCTTTAATGCTGCTGAATAGGCAACAAATCCGCTAGTATCAGAAGTTGCCTCAACTAGATTCTCAGCAGAAATAACGGGTTCGTCTAGCAATATTGCCAAATTCTTAGCACAAAGCTCGGCATAACCTGGAACTGCATTTAAACCAGTACCAATAGCAGTTGCACCCATATTAATTTCCAAAAATCCTCTACTTACAGACTCTAAATTAACTATTTCTTTTTCTAAAGTATAAGCAAAAGCTCCAAACTCTTGCCCTAAAGTCATAGGTACAGCATCTTGCAACTGGGTTCTACCCATCTTTATTACGTTCTCAAATTCTATTGCTTTTACCTGAAATCCTTGTGCTAACTTTGCTAGAGTCTTTACCAGTTGTTTATTCATGTTGAATAAAGCAACCTTTAAAGCTGTTGGATAAGCGTCATTGGTACTCTGGGAAAGATTTACGTGATCATTGGGTGAACAATATTGATATTCTCCTTTTTGATGACCTAATAACTCAATAGCACGATTAGCTATAACTTCGTTAGCATTCATGTTTACTGAAGTACCTGCCCCTCCTTGAATCATATCAACCGGAAATTCTTGATGTAATTTTCCATCCAGTATTTCTTGACATGCATCGGAAATAGCTTGATAAATCGATTGATTAAGAATATTCAGCTCGTAATTAGTCTTGGCTGCAGCCCATTTTGTCAAAGCTAAACCATTAATAAATTCAGGGTATTGAAATAATTTACTATTAGATATTTCGAAATTATCCATTGCTCGTTGGGTCTGTATCCCGTAATAAGCCTGGAGAGGTACCTCCAATTCGCCTATCAGGTCACTTTCTATTCTTGTCGTACTCATAATTATTGTGTTTCTTGGTTTTTTAATACTGTATTTTATCCTCTGAAAAACTACCCTTCTACGAAGTACCATTTGGAGGCAAACTTCTCGAAATAAGAGTTTTCAACATGAGTATGCTCTTGACCAAATGCATCTGTGTAGTAAGCTTTAAAGCTAACGTAGTTACCTTGACTTTGTACTATTTCTAATCTATTCCATTTATTTTGGGTTGCCCATGCTAAGATATCATTCTTATTATGATATTTTCTAACACTAGGATGTGTAGTGTCCAACAAATACTTAACATCCCCGATTACATAAGCACTGTAACGCGAACGCATCAAGGCCTCAGGTGTAGCTGCCTGAGTCTGTTTAGTAATAAGTAATTTACAACACTGTTCAAATAAGAGCTCACTGCCACAATAACAAAGTGTATCTTTCATTTTTAATCTAATTTACTTTGTAATTGTTCAATAATTTTTAAATACTTTCCATACAATACAAGTTCACTATCTATAACAGTAGTATCAAGCTCTTGGAAAATTATTTCCTTTAGCGTTTGAATTCTTACTAATGCTTCTTGTTTTTGATCTTTAGCAATTAGAGTCATAATCCCCATAATGTGCCCTTGCAATTGTTGCTCCTTCATTTTAAATACTTTAATATTGATGTAATAAACAAATATATTTTGTTAATTACTATTTACGTAGGATAAACGTTAAAAAAAACACACCTATACATGATATATTTTATTTTGACTCCTTTTACACCTCAAACTACGGTATTTTTCTTATTTAGCCTAATGATTTAAAATAAACACCTATAAAAATACAATTTTATTCAAAATTAAAAGACCATTTCAGGCTTTTTGTTCTATAGATTTTTTAAGTAAAAAATATAATTGTTTCTTTGTGTTTTAATTTTTAGCTATGTCAAAGTTTCGTCTATATTTTATCAGCATATCCTTGGTATTTATTACTATACTATTTGCCAACTGTGCAAAAAGAGGAAGTATAAGTGGAGGTCCAAAAGACACTTTACCTCCTGTTCTAATTCATAGTTTTCCTAAAAACTACAGTACAAACTTTGATAAACAGGAAATAAAAATACATTTTGATGAATACATTAAAGTAAACAAGCTTAATCAGTATTTAATCATTTCGCCTCCTATGGAGAACATGCCTGATATTACGCCTATGGGTATTGCAAAAAAGGTATTAACAATTCGCTTTAGAGATTCCTTATCTCCAAACACGACGTATAATATTAACTTTGGTGACGCTATTGCAGACAATAATGAAAACAATATCTTCCAGCAGTTCAAATATGTATTTTCCACCGGAGACTATATCGATTCACTACAACTAAGAGGTAATATCTCTACTGCTCATCAACTAAAAGCAGATAACTTTGTAAATGTTATGCTATATGAAGCTTCAAGCTTCAATGATTCTACCGTTTTTAAACAAAAACCCTTATATGTTACAAATACCCTAGATAGCTTAACAAGCTTTGAATTGGAAAATTTAAAAGAAGGTTATTACAAAATAATTGCCTTAAAAGATAAAAACAATGATTATCTATACAACCCAAGTACAGATAAAATAGCTTTTCTAAAAGACTCGATATATTTACCTACAAACCAGAAAATAGATCTAGTTCTCTTTAACAGTACACAAGACTTTAAGGCCACTAGACCAAGCCAAATATCATCCAATAAATGGTACTTACCTTATGTAGGAGAAATAGAGGATTTAGAAATTAAACTACAAGCCAAAGACCTTCTACTACCAAGCACCTATACTTTGTTACCCGGAAAGGATTCCTTACAAATATGGTTTGCACCTAAAGAATTTGACTCTTTGCAATTAAGCTTTAATTCTACCCCAGAGACTTTTACTCTTAGACCAAGAGCTCAGCTTAAGGAAACAGACAGTCTAAATATAAGTGCTACCAATGGTACATTACATTATAACGATATATTACAAATTAGCGCAACCACTCCTATTTTAGACATAGACAAAGCTAAAATTCTCTTTACAGATAGAGACTCTCTAGATGTGGATTTTGAACTAACTAATAATTATTTAGAACAAAAAATAAACGTAGATTTTCAAAAACAAGAATCTATGAACTACAATCTAACTTTACTCCCTGGAGCTATTACTGACTTCTTTGGCCAACAAAACGACACCTTGCACTACAGTCAACAAACTGGCCCATACAAGGACTATGGCAATCTAACTCTACATTTAAACAATGTACAAAGCTTTCCTATTATAGTGGATTTAGTTGATGAAAAAAACAAGGTAATCGTTTCTAAGTACTCCACAGAACAAACATCCTTAGACTTTGATCTACTAACACCTAATACCTACTTAATTCGCGTAAGCTATGATACCAATAAAAATGGCAAGTGGGATACCGGAAATTACTTTTTACAGACTGAGCCTGAAAAAAGTGTTTACTACCCACACCCTATAAGTGTAAGAGCAAACTGGGATTTAGTACAAAGTATTGATTTATAAAAAAAAAGGGTTTGTCTCATGGAGATTATTTCTTCTTTATTTAAGATTTTTTTATGAGATAAAACTCAATATTTAGAAATATAAAGTGAAAATAAATTAGTAAATCCTAATTTAGGATGCAAAAAAAGGGGGCTGTCTTCAATTGTGAGACAGCCCCTTTTTTTTATCATTTTCATTTTAGTAAAAGGAATCAATCTGCATCCTGTAAAAATTTGAAACGGTTTCTTGCTTTATTTTGAAGCGCCAAATCTATCTGACAATAAACTAATTGCTCAGCATTAAAACTAGAAACTACATCATTACCTAGGTAGTCAATAGCCTGACTATGCCCACTATATATATTATCATTCTGATCTTCTCCACAACGATTTACTCCCACTACATAACTCATGTTTTCAATAGCTCTGGCTTTAAGTAAACAATTCCAAGCATTAATTCTTTGATCTGGCCAACTAGCTACATAGATTAACAAATCATATTGTTGGTCAACATTTCTAGCAAATACAGGAAAGCGCAAATCATAGCATACCAAAGGACATATACGCCATCCCATGTACTCTACAATTAGACGATTCTTCCCTTTGTCATACACAAGATGCTCGCCTGCTAAAGAGAATAGATGTCTCTTATCGTAAAAGGCTAAACTCCCGTCGGGGAAAATAAATACTAGACGATTATAAAATTTACCTTCCTCTTTAACAACTAAGCTACCTGTTAAAGCAAAATTCTTGTTTATGCAAATCTGTTTTAATACTTTGAGCTCCTCACCATCCATGGTAATAAAACAATTCTGTGGTGTCATGGTAAAACCTGTAGTAAACATTTCTGGTAAAACAACTAAATTAGTTCCTACTTCAACTTTGTCTAACTCTCTTTCGAAATAAGCTAAGTTATTAGCTATACTTTCCCAAATTAATGGAGCTTGTATTAAGGCTACTTTCATCTTTAAGCGTTTTTATAAATTTAAAGTTACGGCAATTCCTTTATTAGGCGAAAAAAAAAGCGGTAAGAATTTCTCCTTACCGCTTTACTTCTATCTTTCTAAAAGCTTATAGAGAAGCTTTTAAGTACTCTCTGTTCATACGAGCAATGTTCTCTAGAGAAATTCCTTTTGGACACTCCACTTCACATGCTCCAGTGTTTGTACAGTTTCCGAAACCTAAATTATCCATTTCGGCAACCATATTTAAAACACGATCAGCAGCTTCTACTTTACCTTGAGGTAATAAAGCAAACTGTGAAACCTTAGCAGACACGAAAAGCATCGCTGAAGAGTTTTTACAACTTGCTACACAAGCACCACATCCTATACAAGTCGCTGCGTCAAAAGCACGGTCTGCATCATGTTTAGGAATTGGAATATTATTAGCATCTTGTGTATTACCAGAAGTATTAACTGATACGAATCCTCCAGCATGCTGAATTTTATCAAAAGCAGTACGGTCTACTACTAAATCTTTAATAACTGGGAAAGCTTTAGCTCTAAATGGCTCAATGTAGATGGTATCACCATCTTTAAACTTTCTCATATGTAATTGACATGTAGTAATTCCACGGTCTGGTCCGTGTGCTTCTCCATTGATGAATAAAGAACACATTCCACAAATACCTTCACGACAATCGTGATCGAATGCTACAGGCTCTTCGCCTTTCTCTACAAGCTCATTGTTTAAAACATCAAGCATTTCTAAGAAAGACATATCAGGGGAAATGTCTTTGATAGAATAATCAACCATTTTCCCTTGTGCTTTAGCGTTACTTTGACGCCATATTTTTAGTGTAAGATTCATTTGTTCGAATTTTTACAAGCAAGAATAAGTATGGATACCTATTCTTATATTATTTATAACTACGAGCTACCAATTTAATGTTTTCATATACTAGGTCTTCTTTGTGAAGCACTGCATCACTTGGATTTCCTTTGTATTCCCATGCTGCAACGTAAGCGAAGTTTTCATCATCACGTTGTGCTTCTCCTTCTTCAGTTTGGTGCTCTTCACGGAAGTGACCTCCACAAGACTCTTCACGATGTAAAGCATCTTTAGCGAATAATTCACCTAACTCTAAATAGTCTGCAACTTTTAAAGCTTTCTCTAATTCTTGATTAAAACTATCTTCCGTTCCTGAAACCTTAACCTCTTTGTAGAACTGCTCTCTTAGTTCAGCTATTTCCTTCATTGCCTCAGTTAAACCTTGAGCATTTCTAGCCATACCAACTTTATCCCACATAATTTTACCTAACTTTTTGTGGAAGTAGTCAACAGAGTGAATTCCTTTATTGTTCATTAATTGACCAATAGTTTCTCTCACTTTTGCTTCTGCTTCATCAAATTCAGGTGACTCTGTAGAAATTTTACCAGTACGAATATCATTTGCTAAGTAATCTCCAATAGTATAAGGTAAAACAAAATAACCATCGGCTAAACCTTGCATTAAAGCAGAAGCTCCTAAACGGTTAGCACCATGATCAGAGAAATTAGCTTCCCCTAATACATAACATCCTTCAATTGTAGACATTAAATTATAATCTACCCATAATCCACCCATTGTATAGTGAACAGCTGGATAAATCATCATAGGAGTAGTATATGGATCCTCATCTACGATCTTCTCGTACATTTGGAACAAGTTACCATATTTATTCTCTACAACTTCTTTACCTAATTTGTAAACAACTTTAGCGTCATTTTCATTTAAGTGAAGTAATCTTGCTTGTTCTTTTCCGTAACGCTCAATAGCAGAAGCAAAGTCTAAATAAACAGCTTCTCCAGTAGCGTTAACACCATAACCAGCATCACATCTTTCTTTAGCTGCACGAGACGCAACGTCACGAGGTACTAAGTTACCAAAAGATGGGTATCTTCTTTCTAAATAGTAATCTCTATCTTCTTCAGCAATTTGAGTTGGTTTCAATTTACCTTCTCTAATAGCAACTGCATCCTCGATTTTCTTAGGAACCCAAATACGTCCATCATTACGCAATGACTCAGACATCAAAGTTAATTTAGACTGGTGGTCACCTGTAACAGGGATACATGTAGGGTGAATTTGTGTAAAACAAGGGTTAGCAAAGTAAGCACCTCTTTTGTGCGCTTTCCAAGCTGCAGTTACGTTAGATCCCATTGCATTTGTAGAAAGGAAGAATACATTCCCGTATCCACCTGTACAAATAACAACAGCATGAGCTGAGTGACGTTCAATTTCACCTGTAACTGAATCACGAGCTATGATTCCTCTAGCTTTTCCATCAACAAGTACAACGTCTAACATTTCGTGACGATTATACATCTTAATTTTTCCTCGTCCAATTTGACGATTCATCGCAGAGTAAGCACCTAATAACAACTGTTGACCAGTTTGTCCTTTTGCATAGAAAGTACGAGAAACTTGTACTCCACCAAATGAACGGTTATCTAATAATCCTCCGTAATCACGTGCAAAAGGTACTCCTTGAGCAACACATTGATCAATAATATTTTCAGAAACTTCTGCTAAACGATAAACGTTAGCTTCACGAGCACGATAATCTCCACCCTTTACTGTATCATAAAATAAACGATACACAGAGTCACCATCCCCTTGGTAGTTCTTAGAAGCATTAATCCCTCCTTGTGCAGCAATCGAGTGCGCACGACGAGGTGAATCTTGGTAACAAAACGCTTTTACGTTGTAACCCAATTCTGCTAAAGTAGCAGCTGCAGAACCACCTGCTAAACCAGTTCCTACAACAATAACATCAATATTACGTTTATTTGCAGGGTTAACTAATTTAATATGGTTTTTATAATCAGACCATTTCTTATCAAGTGGCCCTTGAGGTATCTTAGAATCTAATTTCATAATCTTTTTCTTTAGGACAATTATACAAAATGAATATACAATGGAATGATCGCAAATAAAGCAGGAACTAAATAGCAGAATAAGTATCCACCAAATTTAATTAACCCGTTTACCTTAGGATTATTAATACCTAAAGACTGGAACGCACTAGCAAATCCATGAGATAAGTGAAACCCTAATACAATCATTGCAATTACATATAAAATAGTACTAATTAACCCAGTACTTGCATCTTTAAAGAATGCAAATGTTATTTTATGTAAATCTTTATAACCTTGAGCAATAACTAGATCAGTTCCTGCTTGGTAGAAATCAGTACCTTTTACTACTACTGCACCAGCCTCTACTGCAGCAACTTGAATAGGCTGTCCTTCTACTGTTTTGTAAACAGCTACAGGCTCTTGACCTTCTACTGTAACTTCAATAACCTGTAAAGGCATTTCAGTGAAATGCATTTTAGCCCAGAAGTTAACCATATGGGTAACAATAAATACTAATAATAAAGTACCTAGTACGGCCATATTACGAGATGCCCATGTACTGTTGGCAGAAGCATTATTCTTAGTGTATCCAATAGGACGAGCCTTCTTGTTTTGGATAGCTAAAAGAATACCATCTATTGCGTGGAATAAAATGGAAATGTACGTTAAATAAGATAAAATTTTTACCGCAGGATTAGTTGTCATGAATAATGCATACTCGTTAAATACAGATGCATCACCAAAAATCAATTGAAGGTTTCCCGCCAAGTGACCAACCAAAAACAAGCATAAAAACAAACCAGTAAGAGCCATCCAATATTTCTTCGCAATGGATGACTTTAAAAGTGCAGATTTTGCCATAATGTAATTTTAATTGTTTTCTTAAAAAATCTCTCAAAAATACAGCTAATCTAGCATCTTTACAACTTGACACCTTCTATTTATACTAATTTTAAACAGTAGTTTTTATTAAGAAAAGACTCAAAAATAGACCTTCCACATATCTTTTTTAAAAATAAAAACAGAATATAAATTTATTGTGTTAAAATACTTACATATCATCTATATTTATAAGTCTTTCGAATACTATTTACTATAAATTATACTACTTACATTAGTTAATTAATACCCTAAATCCCAATATAAACACGAAAAATATTTCTTTTTACTTACAATATTAGGCTACTGGTTTGATAATTAAAAATATCCCCGTTTTTAAATTATTTCACATTAATGTTTAGAATATAGCAAAAAAAACAACACCTATCAAGTAATACCCAATAAAAACTAGAACCCATTCGTATAGTTTAAATAAATATTTTAGCGATAAACAAAATAGTAGCAATTATCTTTTTTATTGATAGACAACTTACTAATTTTACAACTTTAGCCATAATCATGACACAACCTTTATTTTTACAACATAATCAAAACACACTAGCATATTATGATCAAGGACAGGGTCCATGTCTTATATTTCTACATGGATTTCTTGAAGACTCTAGTATTTGGCAGGATATAGCCGATTGTTTTACAAGCACTCACAGAGTAATTTGTGTAGATTATTTTGGTCATGGAAAATCCCAAATACTACAAGATAATTTAACTTTAAGTGATATATCAGATACTTTATTTCACTTAATAGATTATTTAAGCATTCAAAAAGCTACAATCATAGGACATTCTATGGGAGGTTATCTTGCTTTAGCTTTTAGCCAACATTATGGTGATTATATAGAACAGTTAATACTGATTAACTCTAGCGCTTTACCCGACAGTATACAAAAAAAAGTACAACGAAATCGAGCCATCAAACTTGTAGAAAACAATAAAAATACGTTCGTACAATTAGCCATAGCTAATCTATTCACTCCAGATAAAAAACAGTTGTTATCCCAAAAAATAGCTCTTCTACTACAACAGGCAAAAAACACCCCCTCTATAGCCATAATATCAGCCTTAAAAGCAATGCAACATAGAGAAGATCACAGTAAAACTTTACATACTGCAACCTTTCCAATAATATTTATTCTAGGACAAAATGATCCTTTAATGAATTTTAGTACAACTATAGAACAATTAGACCAAACCCCAGTTATTTTATACTCTTTAGCTCAAGGTCATATGCTTCCAATAGAAGCTCCAGAGGCAGTGAGAACTATTTTGCGCGAATTAGTGTAAGAATCTGAAAAAATTAAGATATCGTCTCTATAAAATCTTGACTCGGGTTTAATATCTCGACTAATAAAGATACTAATTCCTGCTTAAAACAAACTAATGTGTCTTGATCTATTAAAGAATCTGTATTATTATCTTTAATTGTACCAAAGAAAAGAAAACCTTCCTTTCTATTCTTAAAGGAGTAAATTCCCGCTTCAATAGCTTGATCACTTTGTCCTAAACTATCTTGATACATAAGACCATAACAAAGTAGTTGAATAATCTTATCATTCTTTAATTCCTTGGTCAAACCCTCCCAAGTTTTCAACTTTAGCTCATTTGCTATAACTTTACCTGTTTTATAATCAATAACGCGTACCACGCCATTTCTACGCTCAATACGGTCAACATATCCAAAAATATTAACAGGATAAGGTAATCGACTATCTAATATAGTTGCAGATAGTTTAGTTTCTAACTCTAACAATACTATTTCATCCCCTTGCTCCAAAGCACGTAATTCTTGTTTTAAAAAATGGTATACGTTTCTCTTTGCAACCTCAAAGGCTAATAGATTCATCCCCATCTTATCCTTATCACTATTATATTCTTTTTCGAACTCCTCTTGTACTACTTCGTTGGCTTGTTTTAACAATAAAGCTATAATATCTTTATTTAAAATGCTTTTCTTATAAGGGGTATATAATCTCTCTAATGCATTGTGAATAATTGTACCTAATGTATTAAGGGCAATACTCTCTTCTACCTCATCTAAGGCCCGGATACCTAAAACTCTTTGCTTATAAAACTCTATCGGATTTCGCAAATAATTAGATAATGCCGAAGGAGAGAAACCTTTACCCATAGAAATTTGCCTCAACTCCTCTTGTAAGGCTACACTCTTAGTCACTTGCATCGCTTGATAAGCCTTTTCAGGTAAATCAGCTGAATAGGTAAGATACTGAACTCTGTGATTTGGCATAGTCTCCACTTCCAGCTGAGTTAAAAACCTACTCTTTTCACCCGCATCCATACCATCACTCTGTGAATTATATAACAGAAAAATATTCTTTGCCCTTTGTAAAAGATGGTAAAAGTGATAACTATAAATAGCATCTTTTTCTTTAAATGTAGGTAAGCCTATTTCTCTTTTTACATCATTTGGAATAAATGAATTTTGTGATTTTCCAGCAGGAAATTTACCCTCATTTACAGATGTCACAATAATTGTTTCAAAATCTAATACTCTACTTTCTAAAACCCCCATAATTTGTAAACCTTGAAGTGGTTCTCCCTCAAAACTCACCTCGCTTAACTCCATAATTTGTTTAAATAATGAATATAGAGTCTCCGCATTATTCACCACAGGGTACTTTTGACAGTAAGAAATTAAACGCACAAGCATTTGATAAGCAGAATATAAGAAAGTCTTGGTCAAGAGTTGATTGTCATCTTCTTGCTTCAAATCTTTCTTAATAAGTAAAACAATCTCAAGAAGATTATGCAAAATTTCAACCGAATTTTTATTACTCCAACTCTCCAGTACTAACTCACGCATTGGATAGTTCTCATCCTTTAACCAATCCTGAAAACGGTCTAAATTAAAAAAAGTAAGATTTCTTTGATTAATAATCTTAACAACCTGTTCTGACTCTAAGGTAAGGGTCAATATTGGATTACTTAAGACATCTAAGATCTCTTTATAATACATTACATCCTTTTTCTGTGATCGGCGCATAGCCCCAAGGTGCATTTTAAAAATCTTATTTAATAAGATTTGCACTGGATTACTACTACCATCATATCCCATGGTAATATTAAGACTACTGACAGCTTTTGGAAGACCATGTAAAATAGGTAGTAAAAGGTTCTCTTCTCCCAGAACTACAGCCACTTTATCTAAAGAAGTTCCCTTTTGAATTAAGGACTCTACTATCTGTCCGGCAATCTTAGCTTGTCCAACACTCTTAGGAGTTTGTATTACCTCAATATTCTTACTCTTGGAAAACTCATCTACAATCCATTCAAATGGATTGTTCTGATAGAACTTCCAATTTCGCTTAATCCGTCTTAGAAATAATCCTGCATCGTGAGAAGTATCTTCTAAAAAAGTACGATCTAAATCCCAGAATACTTTCCCCCTATTTTCTAATAAAATATGCTCTATAATTACCTCCTCGGCTGCATTCAAGGCATTAAATCCCGCAAAGTAAAATTGTTTGTTATTAGATTTTAGATAATTATCTGCATTGCGCACAGCCTCTCTATAAATTAGACCTTGATACCCAATCTTCTTTTCAAGCAACCTATTGTACAACTTTTGATAGTACACCGGCATCTTATCCCAAAATTCTAGATACTTACTAATAAGAGGAGTTCTTTTCTCTAAATCTACAGCCCAGTGTTTAATATCTTCAATATTTTTTAAATAAGAAAACACATAAGAAGGCTTAAGTAAATAGCGATCAATTTCATTGAAATCTTGTAAAAGAGTTTTTGCCCAATTGGCGAAGTGATCAAAATCTTCTTTTTGCTGCTTCTCTATATCTGCATATACTAAATAAAACTCAAATAGCAGCTCAATAGAATCAATGCTTCTAATACCTGAAATGTCTTGTATCAATTCTTCTATACTAATAATCTCTGGAGCAAAAACACTATCTGTGTAATGTTTTTTCAAGCACTCTAACAGAAAGATCTTAGCCCTTTTATTGGGTAAAACAACTACAAGATTATCCATCCTTTTAGAATAGTCTTGCTTTATTTGCTCACTTAAACGCTCTAAAAATGTAACTGTATCCATAAACTAAAGATATAAAAAAACGCCTTGATTTAATCAAGGCGTTCTTTTTATATATTCTAATAACTCAAATTAATTAATTAACTGAATTTCAACACGTCTATTCAACTCACGACCAGTAACGGTTTTATTTGAAGCTATTGGATCAGCAGAACCGTAGCCTTTAGAAGTTAAACGAGATGCGTCAATCCCTTTATCAATTAAGTAAACTTTAACTGCGTTTGCTCTATTATCGGACAAAGGAATATTTATTCTATCTGTTCCTGTACTATCAGTATATCCAGCAATATGGAATTTACTAGTTGGATATTCTTGCATTATCTTAACAATATTATCTAAAATAGCATAAGAAGAATTTTGGAAAGAGTACTTACCAGTATTGAAAAGAATTGTTTTCCCATATTCATTCAATTGCTTAACGTGTTCTTCTTGAATTTCTGGACAACCATTATTTGACGCAGGACCAGCAACTTCTGGACACTCATCTAAATGATCTGGCACTCCATCACCATCTGTATCAGGCCAAGGACAACCATTATTTGAAGCAGGACCAGCAACTTCTGGACATTCATCTAAATTATCAGGAATTCCATCACCATCTGTATCAGGACAACCATTAAACTGAGCTAGACCAGGTAAATCTGGGCATTCATCTAAATAATCAGGAATTCCATCACCATCTCTATCAGGACAACCGTTTAATGAAGCTAGACCAAACTCATCTGGACATTGATCCAAGTAATCAGGTACTCCATCTCCATCTCTATCAGGACAACCGTTTAATGATGCTAAACCAAACTCATCTGGACATTCATCATATTTATCCAATACTCCATCACCATCCCTATCTTTGGCTCCAAATTGAAAGCGTAAACCTGCGAAATGTTGCATATGGGAAGCAACCCCAACATCTGGAAGTCTGCTTTGATCAAAAGAATGCTTATAAGTAGATTGCAGTGTAAAGGCAACTGTTTTACTAAACCAGAAATTAAAACCTAAACCTCCATTTACAGTTCCTCCACTAGCTTTACCCATAAAAGTGTATCCTCCACCAACTAATAAGAATGGATCTACAACTTTAGAATTTAAAATTTCTTTAAAGCTATACTTAATCTCTCCATCAATACCATAATAGGATAAATCACCTGGATTATACCTTGTATAACCTTGACTTTCTGGCGCAATAAAACGATCTATTTTATTAACAGATCCTGTTATTCCTAAAGAAAATCCATCCCCTAAATAACGAGCTACATTTAAATAGGATACGGAAGGTAAAATATTGTAATCTGAGGTGTTAAAATACCCTCCCATACGGTGAGAGAATCCTTTAGCAGAACTCACTTTAGTATTGACTGCATTAGCTCCAACACTAACCGACCATGGGTTGTTAGCATCTTGTGCCTGTACAAACAAACCAGTACATAAAACAGCGGCTGCTATTAATTTGTTAATTTTCTTCATAGAATTAGCAATTTTTATTTGTTAACAAAAATAACATTATTTCTTAATATTTACAAAATATAATGAATATTGTTTACTGCTATCTACTTGATTACCTTTAACTCTCTACCAACTTCAATAAAAGCAGCGATTGCTTTATCTAAATGCTCTTTGGTATGACCTGCGGATAATTGAACTCTAATTCTAGCTTTTCCTTGAGGTACTACTGGGAAAAAGAATCCAATAACATAGACTCCTTTTTCTAATAAACGATCTGCCATGTCTTGTGACAATTTAGCATCATACAGCATTACTGGTACAATCGCAGAGTCACCATCTATAATATCAAAACCAGCTTCAAGCATTCCTTTTTTGAAATAATTTGTATTCCACTCTAAGGTATCACGTAGAGAAGTATCCTTTTCTAAAAGCTCAAAAACTTTGATAGAAGCACCAACAATCATAGGTGCTAAAGAATTCGAAAATAAATATGGTCTAGAGCGTTGTCTTAACAACTCAATAATTTCTTTTTTCCCTGTGGTGTAACCCCCCATTGCTCCACCTAAAGCTTTTCCCAGAGTACCTGTAATGATATCCACACGTCCCATAACATTCTTAGCCTCTAGGGTTCCCTTTCCTGTCTGTCCAATAAAACCAGCTGCATGGCATTCATCAACCATAACTAAAGCATCATATTTATCTGCTAAATCACAAATCTTATCTAAAGGGGCAACTAACCCATCCATAGAGAACACTCCATCTGTTACAATAATTTTAAAACGATGCCCTGCTTGGTTTGCTTTAATTAACTGCTCTTCTAAATCTTGCATGTTATTATTCTCATAACGGTAACGTGCAGCCTTACATAAACGAACTCCATCGATAATAGATGCATGGTTTAAACTATCAGAAATAATAGCATCTTCGGCTGATAATAAAGGTTCGAAAACCCCACCATTAGCATCAAAAGCAGCAGCATATAAAATAGTATCTTCTGTCTGATAGAAATCAGCTATTTTCTTTTCCAGTGTTTTGTGAATATCCTGTGTACCACAAATAAATCTAACTGAAGACATACCAAATCCATGAGAATCTAATGCGTCTTTTGCAGCTTGAACAACCTCTGGATGAGAGGATAATCCTAAATAATTATTGGCACAAAAATTAAGCACTTTGTCTCCAGAAGAAACAGTAATCTCTGCTGCTTGAGCCGAGGTAATAATTCTTTCTTTTTTAAATAACCCATTGTCTTTTATGGTTGCTAACTCTTGCTCAAGGTGTTCTTTAATCTTTCCGTACATATCTTAAAATTTTAATAGCATTTTTTAATGTTTACTTTACAAATGTATTATATTTAAATTATCTGTTGTATATAACAAGACTTTTTTAATCACCTTATACCCCATCTGCTCTAAGGATTGGCCATACGATAAAACTTGTTGTATATATTTTTGTTCATGTTTTCCTGTCTTATAATCCAAAACTAAACAATCCCCATTGGAATTAACCACCACTCTATCGGGAATTGTATTCCTAATACCATCTTTTATTATCACTCTCTCATTGTAAACAATATTATCTTTTGCAAAGAAGTCTTTTAATTGATCATGATGTACAATTTTATATAAGATATCTCTGAAATTTTCCTGTTGTACACTTTGTATTAAGCCTTGTTCTAAAGCTTGCTCTATAGCTTTGTCAACATCGGTATAATCCTTTACAAAGGACATTATCTTATGTACTAAATTTCCATATTCTATACTTTTCTGACTTTCAGAGTCCCACATTAGAGCCTCTTTTTGAGAAATTTTAATTGCACCAAATTCTAAAGACTCTCTTACAGGCTGGATTCTTCTATTGGTTTGATCCAATGAAATATCGATTGCTGTAGAAACTCTATCTGCACAACCAAAATCATAGTATAACTCTGTTGAATTATATCTGCCTAACTGCACTAAAAATTCCAAGAACAACTTAGATAGATTATTGGAAAAACCGCTGCTTGTGACGTTGTGAGAACTAATGATATATAATTGCTCTTCTGCTCTAGTTAAGGCTACGTAAATCACATTAATATTATCTAGAAGAGTTTGTTCCTTCTTTTCTAAATAAATCTTTTGTGCTAAGATTCCATATTGCTCCACTTCCTTTTTAGGGTCAACTAATGCTTTAGGAAAATTTATATTAACATTCTCTTGATCAAAATCAATCCATAACTTATCTCTATCTGCTTTAGAGTAATCTTCTTCGGCAAAAGGAAAGATAACCACGGGAAATTCCAATCCTTTAGATTTATGAATGGTCATAATTTGTACGGCATTTTTCCCCTCAGGAGTAGGGATACTGAACTTCTGATAGTTTATCAACCAATACTCTAAAAAATCACTAATACCAAAATGATTTTTTAGACTCTTCTCTAAAACTAAATCTAGAAAGTACAGCACATAGGAATTAGCTGTTTTCTCAGGCATAAATGCATGAATAATTGATTCCACTGCATCATAGAGCGATCTACTTCGGCAAAAGTCAAATACAATGGGCACACCATTTTTAAAGAGCCATTCTTGAAACTCTAACTCACTGTTATTTGCTAATCCTTCTCTGATAAAGTCATGACGGGTTTCTACTATATTTTTCTTACAAGCCACATAGTAAATTAATCCTGTTTTTGCTTCTAAATCCTTATCATTTTTTAAATACTGAAGAACTTGAATAATTAACTTTACTTCACTTGCATTGTTGATAAGTAAGGAATCTGATGAGAGTATATCTATTTCATTTTCTGTAAGAAAATTAGCAAGTAGTACACCATGGCTTCTTTTACGAGTTAAGATTACAATATCACTTAAGTCAAAACCATTTGCTAAGACCTTATGAATGGTACGCAAAGTAGCTTGGGCGTATAATTGATTCTTATCCACACCTAACTCTTTATCCGAAGCAGATATTTTATCTATGAATTCTAGACCAACATAACCTCCATTTTTTGCATTTGCATTTTGAAAACTTTGATTCTCGTATAGATTCTTATAGTCTGGGTTGGTAAAATATTGCCCAACATGCTTGAAGAAATCATTATTAAAAGAAATTACCTGTTGGTAACTACGATAATTAGTATCTAAATGTAAAGTTTGCTTACTAGGATTTGAAAAGGGGTTATCTGTATTACTTAAGGCGATGAACTGCTCAGCTTTACCGCCTCGCCAACGATAAATAGACTGTTTAGGATCTCCAACAATCATAAGACTTCCTTTATTTCCAGCCAAATCCTCTCCTGCCAAGGCATTGTCAATTAAAGGAATTAAATTCTGCCATTGCATCTCAGAAGTATCCTGAAACTCATCGATGAAAAAATACTGATATCTTTCACCTAACCTCTCATAGATAAATGGAGCTGGCTGACCTTGAATTTGCTCATGAATAATGGAATTGAACTGAGTAATAGATAAAATATTTTTATCTTTTTGAATCTTGTCCATCTCTAAACTAAGTGTATTAAGCAAAGACAAAGGAGTGATGTTCTTCAAAAAAGCGATATATAATGCCCTAGTGGAATAATTAGCATACACAGGAGTGAGTAAGTCTAAAAAAACAGGAATATAAGATTCTATCAAATCTTTATCCTTTGCTGTTTTATTAATCTTCACATCATCAAACTCTCTATATATAGTGTTGGTTGCTTTGATGTCATCAGCGATAATATAATCTATATGATTTACAAATGTCCCTCTGGAAAACGATTTTGGAATCATACCGTTATTGACTATAATATCTTTTACTTTTTTACCTTGTTCAATATTAAAGAGTGTTAATTCTTTAATTTGTTTTTTAAGATAGTCTCGCACTTGAACAAAATCCTGTAAACTCTTATCAGCAAAAAGAAGTATCTCTTCCCGATGATTTTCATTTAACAATAAAGAGCCTACTTCTTTCAATTCTCTGGTAATATCCCAGCTCTTATCATCATCAGCCTTATCTATAGAAAAATCAATCAACAAATCTGTCAACTCTCTATCCACACCTGCTTTAGCTATAACAGCATCAACGGCTTCTTGTAATAATTCATCTGAATCTAGAGAAACTTCGAAACTCATCGGCAAATCCAAATCAAAAGCAAAAGAACGAATTACACGGTGGGTAAACTTATCAATAGTTGAAATATCGAAAGAAGCGTAATTGTGAATAATACTCTTGATAATTTTAGCACTTTTAATACGGATAACCTCAGGCTTGAGGTTGGTCTCTCTGCATACTTGCTCAAACATACCAGCATACTTAGGATCAACAACCTCCTTAGAAAACTGATCCAAGCAAGCCACCACCCTTGTCTTCATCTCCGCCACAGCCTTGTTGGTAAAAGTAATGGCAAGAATCTTTCTATAGGCATCGTCTTGCCTGTCTTGCAGAAGAATCTTAAGGTATTCTTTAACTAAAGTATGGGTTTTACCTGCGCCAGCGGAAGCATTATATATTGAAAATGAGGGAGTTTCTAACATCATAAAGTCTTTAATTGTTAATACTAATTAACCATTGTAATGTTTTATATTAAGCATAAAATGCCTAAATTTGAATTAAATTTAATACTAATCTTTAAATAATACGAATTATGGCTTTCGAATTACCTAAATTACCTTATGCTTACGATGCATTAGAACCAAATATCGATGCACGTACAATGGAAATCCACCACACAAAACACCATCAAGCTTATACAACAAACTTAAATAATGCTATAGCTGGTACAGAATTAGAAAATAAATCTATTGAAGAAATCTTAAAAAACCTAGACATGAATAACGCAGCTGTGCGTAATAATGGAGGTGGTTTCTTTAACCATAACTTATTCTGGACAGTTATGAGCCCAAACGGAGGTGGTTTACCTCAGGGTGAATTAGCTGCTGCTATCGATAGAGATTTTGGTTCTTTCGAAAACTTTAAAGATGCTTTCTCTAAAGCTGGAGCTTCACAATTCGGTTCAGGTTGGGCATGGTTAAGTGTAAAGGATGGTAAATTATCTGTTTCTGGAACACCAAACCAAGATAACCCATTAATGTCAGGTGCTACTTCTCAAGGTACGCCAATCTTAGGAATGGATGTTTGGGAACATGCATACTACTTAAACTATCAAAACCGTCGCCCTGACTACATTACTGCCTTCTTTAATGTAATTAACTGGGATGAAGTAAACAGAAGATACAACGAAGCGAAATAATCTTTAGGATATAAAAAAGGGGCTGTCTCATTGAGGCAGCCCTAATTTTTTACACAAATTCG
>CANROJ010000011.1 GCA_947632215.1 uncultured Flavobacterium sp.
TTTTCTTCATGATGTAATAAGTTTTTGTAAGATACAAAATGTTAATTGTATTACAAAATAAAGTTAATTATTGTATAATTTTCAGTTAACAATATACCTAGTTGCAATTTACTAGCTAGATAAAAGACAAAAAGCCCCTTAATTGGGGCTTTTTTAGTTATTTAAATTATAGAGATATTGATCTTTGTATTTTTTCCAAATATTGTAATCTTCATAACTAATACTACCACCCATAATAGATATAATATGTATTCTTGATAGTTTTTTATTTAACTCTGGATCTATTTTTGGATAAGTTTTTACAGGTTCAAAAGTTTGCTTGGTTATTTTAGATCTTGTTTTAAAAAATTTGCTACTCATGCCTACTTTACTTCTTTGTTATAGTAACATAAATAGTAATACATCTGCCTTTCCTCATCCCACCCTTTTTCTAGGAACTTATCCGCACTTTCAGGGTTAATAAAGTCAAGTTTAATGGTGATGTTCGTATCTAGGTTAATAACATTTTTAAACTTTCTTCTAGCTTCTGTAACGGCTTTGTTTGAGATAGGGAAGGAGGTGGTGTCCTCAATACTGTACTTTTCTTCTTGGTCCGATTTGTAATTTTTAAACTCCGAGATTAAATCAGGATTGTCGATTACTTCGTTGAGGAAATTAAATTCTTCGAACTCGTCGTTTTAAGCAAAGTAATCTACGGATCTATTTAGAAACATTACTTCTTTTTTTTTGTCTTCAGCCGGAAGTACTACGTCTTTTGCAAAGTCCTGACAGAATTTCAAATACTTTTTAGTGAAGAAGTTTTCATCTTCACAAATATCCAGTCCTAAGAAATGTTCCATCCAATAGCGAGCGTCATATTTGTTGCTATCTATGGTTAGAACTTTGTAGCCGTTTTCTTTTTCGTGATTAAAAATTAGAACTCCTTTATCTAGTTTGCCAAGATTAATACCTTGCTCAAGTCTCATTTTTAGATTTGACCCAATTTGAATCACATCTCCTAAAGGGAATAATATTAAAGGTGAACATTATTAGTTAGAGACTAGTTTTGTTCACCTTTTTTTATTGTGTTTTCTCCTGTTGTTAGTAAAACGGATCAATCTCAAAACCTGTGGTTATGCAAATAATTTAGCTAAACGGTATAAAAAGAAATTCACATCTCTAACTCCTCTAAACTGTGCTCGGAATGCTTTAATTTTAGCATTAAAGGATTCAGCTGATGCGTTTGTACTTCTATTGTAAAAGTAGTTTACAATAGATTGATAGTTGTTTTGTAAGGAGTTTGCTACGGTATTAAAGGGATCAAGCGCAAAACTTGGGGACTAAGCAAAAAGTTTGGTTAATCTGAAAAGCTGTAGTTCTAAAAGTATTGTAAAGCTAACTCAAAGAAATAGATAAGTATTAGGGATGTAAATCCTGTTATATTGTAGCTTAAAATAATTTTAGTTTACTTAATTTTAAGAATCAATCTAATCCATTTTATGATAAGTAATTTACATCAGTTTATAGAAGTAGATAATAAAGAAGTGTATTGTGATCTTTTGCTAGTAAAGGGAGTTAATTCAAATTTACCTACTATTGTTTTATTGCACGATTCCCTGGGTTGTGTAGAATTATGGCGAGACTTTCCTAGACAGCTATCTTCGGAATTAACAATGAATGTACTTGTGTATGATCGCATGGGCTACGGTAAGTCCCAAGCACTCGATACAAGCCAAAGAAGTAAAAATTATTTAGAACAAGAAGCTCATTTCTTAAATAAATTACTAGATAAATTAGCAATTAAGAAGGTTTGTCTTGTAGGTTACAGCGATGGAGGGTCTATTGCCCTTTTATATGGAGCTTTGTACAGTCATAGAATAGATTCCTTAGTTTGTGCTGCTGGACATATCTTTGTAGAAGATATCACACTTAAAGGCATTAAGAACAGTAAAGAGTATTTTCAAAATAGCAATTTAGCTCTCAGATTAGAAAAATATCACGGAAGCAAGGTAGGTACTCTCTTGGATGCTTGGATACAAACATGGACTCATAGCAGTTATAGAGATTGGAGTATTGAACATTTAATGTCTAGAATTTCGTGTCCTGTTTTATTTTTACAAGGAGATATGGATGAATATGGAACGTTAGAGCAAGTTACTAAAACACTTGACAAAGTTCAGGGAATCAAACAAATGGAAATTTTGTCAAATACTACACATGCTCTTTTTAAAGAAAAGCCTCAAGAGGTTCTTTGTCTTATAAGTAATTTTATAAATAAGTATTCTAAGGGTGTTTTATAGTTGTATTAACTGTTGTATTTTGTCTCTAAACAAAAGGGTTAACCTTGGGTCCTTGGTAGATAGGTATGCTTTTTCTAAGCTTTTCAAGTAGAGCTCTAAATCTGTTACCTCACTACCTTGATCTAATAAAAAAGGTACTTGTAGGTTTTTATTTCTAATTTGTTCTAGAGCTGAGTTTATGAAGGTTTGTTTTTCCATGGTAAAATAATTAAATATCACAGCTATAAAATAAATAGCTGCTTGTTTAAAAGAGTTCTAAAAGCACTTTATAAAGCGCTTCTAGAACTCTTATTTTGATTAAACAGGTATAGCAATTTTATAGGTCTTGCCCTTAGGTTTAAAAGAAGTGTTTACTAACCAAGGGTTGTATAATTTTAGTAATTTGTAGTTGATACCTTGTTGCTTTGCCCAATAAGCTAAATCGTCAATGTCATAATTCACCGGGATATATTTAAAATCTATAGGCTGGTACTTCGCGTTATAGGGAATGGTAAAACCGTATTTATCTGTATTTTGCATAATTTCTTTTAAAGCTAAAATACGGAAGACATATCGGGAGGTCTCTTGATTTAAGAATAAATCATAGTAGTTATTTACTTGTTGTGCATCCATTGCTCTTGTCACACCAGCCATTCCGCGGTTATATGCAGCAGCTACTAATGTCCATGATCCAAACCTAGCTTTAGCATCGTTAAAGTATTCACATGCTTTTTGAGTAGCCTTTTCTAAGTCGTAACGTTCATCTATGGTTTCATCTACGACAAGTCCATAGTCGCCAGCTGTTCCTTTCATGAATTGCCAAAATCCGCTAGCTCCTGCAGGTGAGACAGCATTGCTAAGATTGCTTTCAATAACACATAAGTATTTGAAGTCATCTGGAATGCCATTTTCTTTTAAAATAGGCTCAATTATAGGAAAATAACGTTGCGCTCTTTTGATGTTTAAAATAGTCGAGCCATGTAAATTGGTATTAGATATCATTTCTCTATCGAAACGTTCTTTTACATCTAAGATATCTAAAGGAGCTGGTTCATTAGCAAAATTAGCAGACGTTGGTAGAGCAAAGTAGTGCGGACTGGTTTGTAATTTTAAATTTTCTAATAAATTACTCTGTGGGTCATTATCTGTATTAGGACTACTTGAATAGATCATCACTGAAGATATAGCTACTATAGCTGCTATAGATAATATTGTTTTAGTATTCTTTTTCATTTGTATTGTTTGTTATTAAAGAAGGAAGGTGCTTGTTAAACCATTTGAATTTGGTGATTATCATAGCATGGGTTCCGCCCTTTAAGATTATAGCATTTTTTATATTTTCTACAGGAAATAATTCGTCTTTATCTCCATGGATATGTAGGACGTGGTCAAGTTCTTTCTTGGGTTGCCAATTTAATATTTTATCAATCGACCAATCTAGATAATTAACATCTAAAACGGTAAGATATCTTTTATATAAATCTAATTTATGAGCTGAGGTATTCTTAGTTAACCAATACTGGAAAGCTTTAGTTAGAAGGTTCAGAGGTAATATTTTGTATATTTTTGTTTTTCTTGCAAAATTATATAGACTAGGATACTGCTCTGGGCTTCTAACACTAGAAATGATAATTGTTTTACTAGCCTGTATTGTATTGTGTAGTTCTTGCACAATTATGCCTCCGAAAGAAACTCCTATTAGCACAGGGTTGTTATGATGTATTTTTTTTTTAAATAGTAAAACATATTGTTGTAACGTCATATTTTTACTTACTGTAGGCCACGATAAATAGTGAGTTTCGAATATAGTCGGATCTAATTTTATATGCTCAAAAATAAGTGGATTAGATGCCATTCCTGGGATGAAATAAACTGGTATTTTGCTCATTGTAAATTAATTAACTAATAGAATGATGAGTGTTTGAAAAAAAATGACGAACTTTGCTAAATATAGTTACTTTAAGGAGGAATTAAAAATAATACTACGTTAAAGTTTATACAAACCAGCAAGCTTTCAAAGTTCTCCCTTACTCCGCAAATTAAAGTATATTCTAATGAATCAACTAATACAATTATAAATGGAAATTAAAGACAATGAGTTACTTCGTCAGTTTGAAATAGAAACAGACAAAGGACTTTTAAGTGTGGAATATTCCCTACAAGAGAGAAAAATATTTCTTACACGTTTGAACAATGAACAGGAATCTACACAAATCAGTAGTAATGATTTTATTAAAGGTATTCTAGAGTTAGTCAAGCAACGCAAATTAAGAGTTGTTCCTACTCATCCAAAGATTGTGTCCTTTTTTAGGAAGAATCCAAGCTATAAAGAAATGTTGCCTCCAGGTATTCGTATTTAAGAAGGATTTGATGATAACCTATTATTTCTAGGTATTAAAAAGACACAGGGTTTATATTTAAATATAAACCCTGTGTCTTTTTATCTTTTTACTATAAAAAATTAAAGCGAACTATACCATCTTGGTCAATAGTAGTAAGCTCTATTTGATGTAGAGTGTTTACAAGTGCTGGATCCCAAGGTGTTTTAACCTTTACGTAGTTTTCTGTAAATCCATGTATGTAACCTTGTTTGTTTTCTGATTCAAATAAAACAGTTTTCTCTTTACCTAGTTGGCTTTCATAAAAAGCTCTACGTTTTTTTACAGATAGACCTCTTAACATTTTACTTCTTTTATTACGAATATTTATAGGAACTACATCTGCCATGTCTATGGCTTCGGTATTGTCTCTTTCCGAATAGGTAAAGACGTGTAAGTAAGAAATATCTAATTGAGTTAAGAAGTTATAAGTTTCTAGGAATTTTTCGTCTGTTTCTCCAGGGAAACCAACAATTACATCTACCCCTATACAACAATCCGGCATAACTTGTTTTATTCTAGTTACTCTTTCTGTGTAAAGATCCGTTAAATAACGACGTTTCATTTTCTTTAAAATATCGTCACAACCAGATTGTAATGGAATATGAAAGTGTGGCACAAAACTTCTGCTTTGAGCAACAAAATCAATAGTTTCGTTTTTAAGTAAGTTAGGTTCAATAGAAGAGATTCTTAACCTCTCGATGCCTTGCACTTTGTCTAAAGCTTGTACTAATTCTAAAAAGGTATGTTCGTGTTTTTTATTTCCAAACTCTCCTTTTCCATAATCTCCAACATTTACTCCAGTTAGAACGATTTCCTTAATGTCTTTTGCAGATATTTCAGCTGCATTTTTCAAAACATTATCCATTGTATCACTTCTAGAAATACCACGTGCTAAAGGAATAGTACAGTAGGTACACTTGTAATCGCATCCATCTTGTACTTTTAAAAAGGCTCTTGTTCTATCTCCAATAGAATAACTTCCTACATAAAAATCTGCCTCAGATATCTCACAAGAGTGTACCTCTCCCATATCATTTTTAGATAGATCGTTAATGTAATCGGTTATTTTGAATTTTTCTGTTGCACCTAATACAAGATCCACACCATCTACCTGAGCTAATTGTTCGGGTTTTAATTGTGCATAACATCCTACTGCGGCAACAAAAGCTTTTTGATTTTTCTTTTGTGCTTTCTTTACTATTTGTTTAAACTGTTTATCAGCGTTTTCTGTAACAGAACAAGTATTGATAACATATATATCGGCAACTTCTTCAAAATCTACCCGATCAAACCCCTCTTGCTCAAAACTTCTGGCAATAGTTGAGGTTTCTGAAAAGTTTAGTTTACAACCTAAAGTATAAAAGGCTACTTTTTTTCTATTTTCCATAATGATTACCTACTATAGTAGTAACTTTGACTATATTTCCTTTTTGCTTTAAAAAAGGACTGCAAATTTACGTACAAAATTCGGTTTGATGAAATCAATAATTTATTATATATCAATAATTTGGATAGCATTAACTATCCAAGGGTGTCAAAATAAAAGCGACAAGGACACCGATCACTTAGTTTTTCGCTATAATGAATTCTCTAGTGTACAGAGCTTGGATCCCGCTTTTGCTAAAAGTATGTCTATTATTTGGCCTTGTAACCAGTTGTTTAATTCCTTAGTTCAATTAGATGATAGCCTTCAAGTTAGACCTGATCTAGCTAAGAGGTGGGAAGTCTCTAGTGATGCTTTGCAATATGAGTTCACTCTAAGAAATGATGTTTACTTCCATAAACATGGTAATTTTGGCCCAGATAGTACTCGTGCAGTGACCTCTTACGATATTGCCTATAGTTTGGAGCGATTACAAGATCCGGATTTAGTTTCTCCAGGGGCTTGGATTATGCATAATGTGGATAAGATACAGGTGAGTAATGATAGTGTTTTAAAAATTATTTTAAAACAACCTTTTCCTGGGTTTTTAGGATTAATGTCTATGAGATATGCCTCTGTTGTACCTAGGGAAATTGTAGAAGACAAATCCATTGACTTTAGGGTTTCTCCCATTGGAACAGGACCATTTTATGTTAAATATTGGCAAGAGAATGTAAAGCTTATTTTGCGTAAAAATCCCCTTTATTTTGAAAGGGATTCTGCCGGAGTTGCTCTGCCTTATTTGGAATCTATCGCCATTAGCTTCTTAACAGATAAACAGAGTGGATTCTTGCAATTTTTGCAGGGTAATTTAGATTTTTTGTCTGGTATTGATGCATCTTATAAAGACGATATTCTAGAAGGTAATGGGGAGTTGAAACAAAAATATCAACAGGAATTCAAGATGGTAAAAGGTCCTTATTTGAATACCGAATATATAGGGTTTAATTTACGTGATACCCTTGAGAATAAGTTGACCAAGGATTTACGTGAAGCCTTAAATATTGGATTTGATAGACAAAAAATGCTTGTCTTTTTAAGAAATGGTCTTGGAATATCTTCTATCGGAGGTATAATACCTAAAGGCTTAATAGGTAATTTTGAAAGACAAGATAATTATAATGTGGACCAAGCTAAGTTGTTGGTTAATAAGTATAAAGAGCAGCATAATCTTTCCAAGGTTAATTTAACTCTATCCATGGATGCATCATATACTGATATCGGGCAA
Organism: uncultured Flavobacterium sp.; assembly: GCA_947632215.1. Taxonomy (GTDB): domain Bacteria; phylum Bacteroidota; class Bacteroidia; order Flavobacteriales; family Flavobacteriaceae; genus Flavobacterium. The sequence goes on from CANROJ010000011.1 coordinate 7,291, forward strand.
TACTTACAAAGAGAATGGCAAAAGATAGGGGTAGATGTAGCCATTGATATTCTACCCAGTTCTACTTTAAGGCAGAGTATTTCCTCGGGTAAAGTAGAAATGTTTCGGGCTAGTTGGATTGCTGATTATCCAGATGCTCAAAATTATCTTTCTCTTTTTTATTCAAAAAACTGGCCTTCTAATGGGCCTAATTACACAAGGTTTTCCAATGCCATTTTTGATGAGTTATACACTGAATCTCTTTTAAATATGGATGATAGTGCAAAGCAAAGATATTACTATCAAATGGATTCTATTGTTAGGGCGCAAGTACCAGTGATTGTCTTGTATTATGATCAAGCTGTGCGCTTCTCTAGTAAGAAAGTGTATAACTTATCTATTAACCCAATGAATAATCTATTTTTAAAGAATGTCTATAAGACTAAATAGTTCTAGTGCTTATAATAGGGGTGAAAAGACAATTTAGTTAGTTTGTTTTTTTGTTTATACTTAATACTTCTATTTTTCTATCTTTGTCTGTATGCTTCTTTTTAAAAGAAGCTCTTTTGACTCTCTAGGCTAACTACAACATAATAATATTTTTAAAAATGACAAATGACCTAGTGATTCTAATAGTGGATGACGAACCAAAAGTGGCCGAAGTGTTGAAAACTTTAATTGAAACAAAAGTTAACGTTGAAGAAAAAGTTAGTATCACTTGTGTAAACTCTGTTAAGGAGGCAGTAACTTTTATTGAGGGTTACTCTGCTGATTTAGTGTTTTTAGATATACATATGCCAGAGCAAGATGGATTGCAATTATTAGAGCAAGTAGATAATAAAAGCTTTGAGGTTGTCTTTACAACTGCTTATGATCAGTATGCTATAGAGGCTATTAATAAATATGATTGTTTAAAGTACTTATTAAAACCTATTACCATTTCAGATGTACAAAGTGTTTTCGATAAGTACAAAGAAAAAGCAGGCTATCAATATTACTATAAAATTGTAAAGAATAATAGTAAACGATATTTGATCCGTATAGAAGATGTAGTGTTTTGTAAAGCAGCAGATAATTATTGTGAAATTTATCTGCAAAATAATAAGCACTTAGTATCGCGTACATTAAAGTCTGTTTCGGAGCGTATCTTGCATAAGAATTTTCGTAGAGTAAATAGATCCTTTTTTGTCAATATGGACTATGTTCAACATATAGATAATGAAAATAAAATTCACTTTAAAGTACCCATTACATTTAATAATACCCAAGAAGAGCATTCCATTGTAATAGCCCAAAGTATCATGAAAGATTTTAGTTCATGGATGTTGTAAACAGGGGGGCTTTACTGGTTTTCTTACTACTATCTTTTGTTGTTTTTGGACAAAATACAGTACTGAGTAAAAAGTATAATGTAAGCAGCGGCCTTTTAGCAAATGACGTACAGGCCCTATGTTTAGATCAGCAAGGTGTTCTATGGATAGGCTCTAGTGTTGGTGTATCTAAGATTGCTAATGCTGAGGTAGAGATAGAACAAAGTATTGATGATTTTAGTTTTACCAATGTAACTTCTATCTTACAAGATCCCAGTAAAGGGATGTGGTTTTCTAGTTATGGACAAGGAGTATTATACAAAGATGAGTCTAAAATCCTTTCCTATACAATGGAGAACTCATTGGTATCCGATAGGGTAAAGACGATGAGCATTTTTGGTAATTTACTTTATGTAGGTACACTCAATGGTATTTCCATTATTAATTTGGATACCCATCAAATATTAACTCCAATAATTCAAAAACAGGGGTATTTGCCCTTTGAAGTGACTAGTTTTTTTGAGTTTGATCAACAAGTCTATGCCACTACTATATCCCATGGCGTTTGTCGGGTTTCACAAAACAGTATAGTTAGTGAGAATAATATTAAAGCAATACTCTCTAGTGCTAGACTAAATAACTTATTGTTTTATGGCACCCAGGAGGATCTGATTGTACAAGATTTTGTAACTAAAGAAATCGTCTATCAACAAAATATTCCCAATATTGTGCACTTTGAACAAGTCAAAGGAGAATTATATATAGTGAGTTCTGGATTCTTTGACAATCAAGGTGGTGTATTTCGATGGGAAAATAATAAGGTAGATACCATTAAAACTAATATTCATTGGCCTAACAATGGAGTAATGTCGATGACCTATGATCAGCTTCATGATTTTTTATATGTAGGTAGTGCTGATGATGGGGTTTTTCAAATAGACATGTCTTCTGCCTTAAGCTTAGATACCTCCATGAGCAATGTTATGGCTGTGGAGGGTATAAAACAACATATTTTTGTATTCTCAGATAATGGCTTAGATATTCTTAAGGATGGACAAACCATTAAAAATTTATCCTTGGATACTTTTAAATATTTTCAGCAAAATAATTATAAGCGTTTCAAAGATCAGTTCACAAAAGAAAATTATTTCTTTGAAATTGATTATAGTATTCCTGCCGATAGAATCGTTTTTTTTAGAGCCATTGCTCACAAAAACTCTATTTGGGTAAGTACTAATATTGGCTTGTTTCAAATTAGTAGTCAAGGGGATTTGCTAAATTATTATAATTTATTCACCTTTCATTTTGAATTTACCCAAGATCAGTTAGTAGAAGTAATGCCCTATCAAGGGGTGCGTGTTTTTACTGATTTACAACAAATGGACTATCGTAACTATATTGCTTTAGATGCTGTAAATATTCCTAAGGAAATTGTTAGTATAGTTAAAATAGAGGATACTATATATTTTGCTAGTGCCAACGATGGATTGTATAGTTATGATTCCAAGCAAGGTTTTATTAGTTTTTTAGAAAAAGGTTGGTTTGAGCAAAAACGATTAAAGATACTCTCTAAAGGGCCTAATGGTATTTTATATATTGCTACAGATACTAATGATATTTATGCATTGCAGGTAGGTCAGGGGATGTTTTCAAACCAAAAAATTATAGAGAGAAGCCAAATTATCGGTTCTGATCTTAGCTTTATTTCATCGAATGAGGATAAACTTATTGTAGGCAGCAATAAAGGGCTTAGTATTTTTAGAGAACATGAGATCTTTTATTTTGACCAAGAACAAGGTTTTCAACCTAACAAAGTAAACGCCTATCTACAAAAAGGCAATAGATTATACTTAGGTACAATAGAGGGGCTTTATAGTTTAGATACCCAGTACTTTGCCTATAAGCAAAGGGATTTACAGGTACAACTATTAGAAATATTGGTTAATGGTTCATCTGGGAAAAAGTTAGTCACTATTAGTGAGGGGCAGAAGACTTTAGATTTAGGGTATGATTCGAATTCCTTACAAATCAGTTTTTTTGTTACAGGATCTAAATTCCCTAAAAAATTATATTTTCATTATCGATTAAAACCTAATGGAAATTGGAGAAAAGTTAGAGATAACAGAATAGAACTACATTATTTGGAGCCTGGGAATTATCCCATTGAGCTGAAGATTAAAGATTATGATTCGGGACAAGAAATTTTGGAACCATTATTGTTTGTTAAGATAAGGCAACCCTATTACCAAAGCATTTGGTTTATATCAGGATCTTTTATAGGAATAATTGGCTTTATGTTTATTCTATATAGGACTCGGATTTTGCAATTAAAGAGGAAGCAAAGTGTTAAGGCTAAGAAGTTGGTGTACGATAAACGTCTTGCAGAAGTAAAGTTGTTAGCTGTTAGAAGTCAAATGAATGCTCATTTTATTTTTAATGTCCTTAGTAGTATACAGTTTTATATATTAAAAGGAAATCAAGATCAAGCTTTTGACTATTTAGGGAAGTTTGCTCATTTAATTCGGGAGAGTTTAAATTTATCTACTAAAGAGAGAATTAGTATTGCTAGGGAGTTAGATTACTTAAAGGACTATGTAGAAATTGAAAACATGCGCCTGGATGATAGAGTCGAGTTTATTATAGAGAGTTTTGATGATATCGATTTAAAGAGTGTGTTTATTCCTCCAATGCTTCTACAACCTTTTATTGAGAATGCTTTAGTACATGCCTTTCCAATAAGTGTCACTAACCCTAAATTAACTATAAGTATTAGTAAGCTCAATAGTACTGATTTACTTATTGTTATTCAAGACAATGGCATCGGTGGTGTAGGGGCTAGCAAGAAACATAATTACAAATCTAAAGGAATGGGCATTGTAAGGCAAAGAATGGCTCTTATACAGGAGTATCTCGAGCAAGACATAAAGACTTTTACAAGTGATCAAGGCTCTCGAGTGGAGCTTATATTAAAGAAAATTGTTAGATAATGAAAAAATATATTTTTGGCTGTATTCTATTACTTTATGGCTTGGGTAATTATTATGTGTTTGAGCATTTCTATGTGTTAGTTAAAAATGATATGCCAATTCTTCAAGCTGTATTTTGGCTAGTAGCGGCTTTTTTAAGTGGTAGTATATTTGTTTTTTACGCCTTAAGTAAATATTTTAATGTTACTGTAGCTAGTGTTTTTTATAAAGTGGGAACAGGCTGGTTAATGCTGCTTACCAATGTGTTTTTATTTGCTGTGTTTCTAGACTTTCTCTTTTGGTTAGCCTCTTTTAGTTCATGGAGTTCTGTTGAAGTTATTAAGGATAATGACTATGTGAAAAGTTTAGCTTTAGTTCTGGTAACCTTTGTAGTTGCCTTAGTAGGCTTTAGTTCTTATAGGAAGAAAAATCAAGTAAATATTAAGCTAGAAATAGACAAGGTTATAAAGAGACCTGTTAAAATAGTCTTTATATCTGATTTGCATTTAGGTTATGCTATTCAGCAAAAGGAGTTGAAGCATTGGGTTGAAATTATCAACAAGCAAAAAGCGGACTTAGTACTAATTGCAGGGGATATAATAGATTGTGATACAAGACCGTTGTGGCACTATAAATTAGCAGAATACCTCAAAGAAATTAAAGCTAAAAATGGGGTGTATTGTTGTTTAGGAAATCATGAATATTTATCTGGTTTACAACAGAGTATAGATTTTCTAAAAGCTTCTAATATCCAAGTCTTAAAAGATAAAGTTAGCTACTTAGAGGATTTAGATATGTATATCATTGGTCGAGATGATAAAACAAATAAGCATAGGAATACCCTTGGGGATCTTATGAGTGAACTTGATTCAAAAAAGATGAGTGTTTTATTAGATCATCAGCCATATGATTTAGATACTGCTGCTAAATGTCAAGTAGATTTACAATTATCTGGACATACGCATAAGGGACAAGTTTGGCCATTTTCATGGATAACAAATATATTGTTTGAGAAAAGTCATGGCCAATTAGTAAAACAAAATACTCATTATTATGTTTCCTCAGGTTTAGGTATTTGGGGAGGTAGATACCGTCTAGGTACCCGTAGTGAGTATGTAATTATCAATGTGCAACAAAAGGAAGATTGAGCGTTATAAACTATGTAATTTTATTATCGTTAATAAAAGTCTATTTTTGTAAAAAATAAGTATTGTGAATTATCTATCAGTAGAAAATATATCGAAGTCTTTTGGTGCTCGCACTTTATTTGAAGACATTAGTTTTGGAATTAATAAAGATCAAAAAATTGCTTTTGTAGCAAAGAATGGAACTGGAAAGACAACCATATTAAAAATATTAATGGGGGAGGATTATCCAGATCAAGGCCAGGTAGTTATTCGTAAAGATATACGAGTTGCTTTTTTGGCTCAAGAGCCTAATTTACAAGATGAGTTAAGTATAGAGCAAAGTATTTTCGCATCGGATAATGATATATTAAAGATAATTGAGCAGTATGAAAAGGCTCTAGAGAATCCAGAAGATCAAGATGCTTATCAAGATGCTTTTGAAAAGATGGATGCTTTTAATGCTTGGGATTTTGAAACCCAGTACAAACAGATTTTATCTAAGTTGAAGTTAGATGATTTAAAACTAAAAGTGAAAAATCTATCTGGAGGACAGAAGAAGCGTTTAGCTCTAGCTATTATCTTAATTAATCGTCCAGATTTGTTGATCTTAGATGAACCTACCAATCACTTAGATTTAGAAATGATTGAATGGTTAGAGAATTATTTTGCAAAAGAGAATATAACCTTATTTATGGTTACACACGATCGTTTCTTCTTGGAGAGAGTTTGTAATGAAATTGTAGAATTAGATAACGGTAAAATCTATCAATATAAAGGTAACTACTCGTATTATTTAGAAAAGAAAGAAGAGCGTATTGCTAGTGAGAATGCTAGTATTGATAAGGCTCAGAATGTTTTGGTGAAAGAGCTTTCTTGGATGCGTAGACAACCAAAGGCAAGGACCACTAAAAGTAAGAGTAGAATTGATGATTTTTATATAATCAAAGAAAAAGCTCAAAGTCGCCGAATAGAACACCAAGTTGAATTGGAAATAAACATGGAGCGTATGGGTAGTAAAATTGTAGAACTCCATAAGCTGTATAAGTCTTTTGGAGATAAAACTATTTTAGAAGACTTCTCTTATAATTTTAATAAGGGAGAGAGAATTGGTATCATTGGAAAGAATGGTAGTGGTAAGTCGAGTTTCTTAAACATACTTACTCAAATTGATCAGCCAGATGCAGGAAAGGTTGTTGTTGGAGAAACAATTAAAATTGGGTATTATACCCAAGGGGGAATTCATATAAAACCCGAGCAAAAAGTAATTGATGTAATTAAGGAGTTTGGAGAACAAATACCATTAGCAAAAGGTAGATCAATCTCCGCGGCTCAATTACTGGAGCGCTTTTTATTTGATCGTAAAAAACAACATGATTATGTCGAGAAGTTAAGCGGAGGGGAATTAAAGCGTCTATATCTGTGTACTGTATTAATTCAAAACCCAAATTTTCTAATTTTAGATGAGCCAACTAACGATTTAGACATTGTAACTTTAAATGTATTAGAGAGTTTTTTATTAGATTTTCCAGGCTGTTTAGTGGTAGTATCCCACGACCGTTACTTTATGGATAAAATTGTAGACCATCTTTTTATTTTTAGAGGGGATGGAATTATTGAAGACTTCCCAGGAAACTACTCTGATTTTAGACAATATGAAGATAGTGTGGAACCTCAAAAAGAAGAGCCTAAAGAAAAAGTAAATTGGAAGAAAAAACAAGAAAGCAATGGACTTAGTTTCCAAGAACAAAAGGAACTACAGAAGATTGAAAGAGAAATGCAAAAGTTACAAGAAGCTAAGAAGGAAATTGAGCATCTTTTCGCTCATAGTACTTTGAACGAGCAGCAGATTCAGGAGAAATCTTCCAAATTAGAAAAAATTCTAAAGGATTTAGAGGATAAAGAAATGCGCTGGTTTGAACTTAATGAGAAAATCGACCAGTAGACTTTTATTAAATATATAAAAAAAGCATTGTAGCATTATTGAGAATCTCTACGACTGTATAAGTTTAGTAGAGATTTTTTTTGATTTATTTACTGTTGCATTCTGCTAAATTACATTATAGTTTTACTCTAGTATTTATGTGAAAATATAACTTAATTGTACTGCCGTAGAAACAAGTTTTTTATTTTAACTAGCTTAGGTTAGCGTATTGCTTAAAGTAGACCGAAATTGTTTGTAAAAAAGATTTTTTTGCTAAATTTTGTGGTGAGGTCCTCGTTAATTTAGAAATAAAATCAAGTTTTGTTGCATTTTATTGTGTTAAAAAATAGTATTGTAAGTTATTGTTTTTGAGCATGTTGTGTTTTCTTTGGTGTTAAAGTGGTGCGATAAGTGGCCATTTTTAGGCCTAAATTAAAAAAAGCAGTAACTTTGCAAACAGAAATTTCAAGTGGTGACAGGGCTTGAGAAATTAAACTTAATGAGAAAAAAATGTTCTTTTTTTATCGGGTTTTTGCTACTTGTAGCTATGTTAGTTTCGAGTTTTAAACAAATAGAAATGTTTGTTTCACCAGAAGTTAACTTAACTCTACCGGAGAATCTTTTTTATGCAAACCCTCAATTGGCAAGCATATCACAGGTTCAAAATAGTACAGCAATCCCGTTCACAGGAAAGACCTATATGGGCTTTAAGCAAGCCTTAGGCGTGCGAGAGTCAAATGGATTATACGATATCGTTAATTCATATGGGTACATGGGAAAATACCAGTTTGGTAAATTAGCATTAAATTCTATAGGAATAAATGATGCATCCATGTTTTTACAAGATCCACTTTTACAAGAAAAAGCATTCGATGCTTTAGTGTCAAAAAATAAATGGATTTTACGTAAAGAAATAGAGCAATTCCATGGCAAACAAGTTGCAGGAATTAATATTACTGAATCAGGTCTTATCGCGGCAGCTCACTTAGGAGGTGCAGGTTCGGTAAAGAAATTTTTAAAGAGTAATGGTGTCAATGCATTTCAAGATGGTTTTGGTACTTCTATTAAATCTTATTTAAAGAGATTTGGGGGATATGATATCTCGCAGATTAAAGCTGATAAAAATGCGATTGTTTCCATTTAAGTCAGTCTAAAACAAATATTTAAGGCTATAGTCAATAATTGATTATAGCCTTTTTTATTTTAGTGCGTTTTAACAGGTTATAATTATGTAAGTCTAAATAGTGACTTGCTGAGGTTTTTGTTTGTTAAAACCAGCTTATAAGAGCTTTTGAATCCCTACCAAGCAATGTTTGTTCCAATAAAACTATCCCTTAATTGAGTATAGAGAGTGTTATTATATGTTTTTTGTCTTCTTACAAAGCAATTATATGCCTTAGATGACTTAAAAAATATAGTCTAAATATTAGCAGTAATTTTGATCCAATATAAGGGACTTGCTAAAAGTAGAGCCTAAAAGTAAGCTTACTTTTCTTCTTAAGTATAACCTTTTTATTTGCCGTTAAGGATTTAAAACTAAAATTAGCTTAGTTTATTTTCTCCAACCATCTTGCTTGGTACAACTAACTGATCAAAGTCTTTTTCTTCTATATGTCCTAAATGCATAGCAGCTTGTTTTAAAGTGGTATTGTTCAGATGAGCATATTGCGCTATTTCAGCAGATTTGTAATAGCCAATATGAGGATTTAATGCCGTTACTAACATTAGTGAATTCTCCACTAGTTCTTCAATGCGATTTAGATTAGGTTGCATGTCTTTGATACAATGTTCTTCAAAAGAAACACAAGCTTGACCTAGAAGAGTCGCTGATTCTAGAAAATTTGATGCCATTACTGGTTTAAATACATTTAATTCGTATTGTCCTTGAGTACCACAAAAGGTAATAGTAGTATCGTTACCGATAACCTGTGCTGCAACCATTGTTAAGGCTTCACACTGGGTAGGATTTACCTTGCCTGGCATAATGGAGGAGCCGGGTTCGTTAGTAGGTAGTATAAGTTCTCCTATACCAGATCTAGGTCCAGAGGCCATCATACGGATGTCATTTGCTATTTTATACAAGCTAACTGCTAATTGTTTAAGGGCGCCATGTGTTTCTACAAAGGCATCATGAGCAGCTAAGGCCTCAAATTTATTTTTAGCAGTTATAAAAGGCAAACCTGTAAATGTAGCTATGTATTTAGCAACTAATTTATCGTATCCTTTAGGTGTATTTAATCCTGTTCCTACTGCAGTACCTCCAAGGGCTAATTCACTTAAATGAGCTAAGGTGTTTTTTAAGGCTTTTATGCCATGGTCTAATTGTGCTACATAACCAGAAATTTCCTGTCCAAGGGTTATTGGAGTGGCATCCATTAGGTGAGTTCTACCTATTTTTACAATATCCTTATACTCTAGTGCCTTTTTGTTTAAGGTATCTCTTAATTGTTCAACTCCAGGTATAGTTATATCCATTACAGTTTTGTAAGCAGCTATATGCATGGCTGTTGGAAAAGTGTCATTGGAGGACTGGGATTTATTTACATCATCATTAGCTAATAGAATTAAGGGTTCTTGAGCAATCTTGCCATTTGCTAAGACTTGAGCTCTATTGGCTATAACTTCATTTACATTCATATTGCTTTGTGTACCTGAACCAGTTTGCCAAATTACTAAGGGGAATTGATCCTTTAATTTACCACTTAATATTTCATCGCATACTTCAGCTATGGCTTTTTTCTTTTGCTGGCTGAGTACACCTAGGTCAAAATTAGCATATGCCGCTGCTTTTTTAAGGTAAGCAAAGCCTTGGATAATTTGCTCTGGCATAGAGCCTGAGGGTCCAATTTTAAAGTTAGCAATAGAGCGTTGGGTTTGAGCACCCCAATATTTGTCATGTTCAACTTCGATCGTTCCAAGGGTATCTTTCTCAATTCTAAATTTCATAACATTTACTTTTAATGGTTTACCCTAAAGTTAATGAATATTATTTAGTTTGATTCTAAATGATGTGTGAAAATATTTCAGCTTTTTGGTTAGAAAAAATAAAGTCCTTATATTTGGCGTGTATATACAAAAATTCCGGAAAAAATGTTTGAATTTCAACAGTATTTAGCTTTTATCGTAGGCATGACCGTTATTACAATGGCATTTTGGCTTTTGATATTCTTGATAGGTTTTGCTTGTTATTGGGCAACTGGAGGAGCTATCGAATTGCTAAAAGAGAAAAAAGCTAAAAAACAGCAATTAGAAGAAAGTCAAGTATAATTTATTATGCAAGGCAACAAAAAAAAGTTATATAATTTATATAACTTTTTTTTTGCTGGCTTATTATGTAATTAAGACTTTATTTCAAATAAGTTTTAGTTACATACATCAAAGACTAATCACAAGAAAAACGGTTGTAAATAAAGATTTTACAACCGTTTTTTATTTTTAGAATTAGACGGTGTAAAATAATAAAAGGCTAGGTTTACTAGGGCTTCTTGACTAATGAGTTTAAGTAAAATATTTGATCATAATAATATTTCAATCCCCTTGATTTATGAAGAAAAATTTCAAGGATAAACTTGGGAAGTATATGTAAAAGGTGTTGCATCAATTTACAGCCAAGGAGTGATTTTTTGTTTGGTAACTAGCAAAGCATAGGTGGTTACGAAAAAAAATATAGTTTTGTATTTGTTTTTTTTGTATTTTAGTTATTGGAAATATATTACAAAGTTTCAAAAATAAATAATATGAAGAAGTTTCACCCATTTTTTGTTATCGGTACCGTGGGAACAATTGTAATTTCTCTATTGCATATTTTATTTGCTTTAGGATTATCTTCAAGGTCTGTTCATTCTTCGTTTTTTGGAATTTATCCTGTTTTTATTGCTTTTCTTATGCTTGGTTTTTTCTTGACACTTAAAAAGCAAAAACAAAATAAAGCTGTCTAAAAAATTATGGTTTTAAAGATTTATTTAATCGGATAACCCTAGTAGAGTTATCTTGCAATACCCTTATAAAGGGTGCAGAGGCCTTATTTCTATAAAGTTGCAAAGTATTGCTCGAAGCACGTATACCTGGGCCAAAATTAATATTATTCTACAGACTCTCTACATTGGGTTTTGTAGCAAAAAGAGTATAGATCCCTCTATTCTTGAGAGTAATCCATTATATATTTCCAAGTACCTATTTAACGTATTGGCAAGGATTATATTTTTTTTACAGCTGATAAAAAAATTAGTCTTTGGCCTGCCATGGCAAGAGTTCATTCGCTTGAGCAAATACTTGTTTTTACCTACAAATTTTAAGACTCTTACTATTGGACTCTTGCCTAAGGTGACTTTGATTTTAGTCAAGACCGAAAAAGGTGGAACACTAAAGTAAGAAGCAGCGCTGCCAAATTGTTGCCAGAGTCTCTTTGCTTATGTCTATAAAAGATTTGTAGTAAATCGAAGAGTAGTTTTTCTTGAAAACTTTAAAGTATAAAAACAAACAAGGATCTCATTTTGAGATCCTTGTTTGTTTTTATGTACTGACTAATTATATTAGTTCCATCTCCGATTCATCCATGTTCTCTGAAGCTCTTTGTCTTTGTCTATCGTTTTTATTTTGATTAAAACGATAAGTAAAAGATATGTTCATTTGTCTACCTCTCCACTGCATTTGACTGTGAGAATAAGATTGTGGTAAGAATGTTTCATAATCTCTTTTTCTACTATTGAAAAGGTCACTTATATTCATAGTAATAGTAGCTTTATCCTTTAAGATATCTTTACTTAAAGAAACATTCGCAGACAAATTAGATTTAACTTTTCCTTGAGCCGTTGTTGTTGGGGCCATATACATTCCGTTTAACTGCCAATCAATTTTGTAAGGCAAGGTTATCTTAGAAGATATTCTAGTGAACCAATTATAGGAATTGTTGTCAAAGTTTTGTGTTTGGTGACTTCCGTCTATATCTGTAAAAGTATAGTCTCCTCTTGTTTCATTTCTAAAGAAGTTGAAGTTACCGTTTAATCTCCACCATCTAAAAGGATTATATGAAAGGGTTAAATCTAATCCATAGCGATATTCTGTTGCAAGGTTAATCGGTGATGATACACTAATTGGTGTTCCGTCAGCTGTTTCTCCTGCGATATAGCGAACAAATTGGAAGGTATCCTCTGTTCTGTTTAAATATACCGAACCTGTAAAAGTGAAAGTTGTCCATCTTTTCATAAAACCTAAATCGTAAGCATCAGTTTTAGCTGGGTTTAAGTTTGGATTTCCTTGAAAATAGTTAATATCACTAGTATAGTTCGAGAAAGGATTTAAGAAACGTCCTCTTGGGCGCATGATTCTTCTACTGTAGCTTACAGAAAAGTTTGTAGATTCGTTGATTTCATAGTTCAAGAATGCACTAGGGAAGAAGTCATTATACTTTTTGGAATTATAATCGTTTGTTCTAAGTTGGTTAACATCTATTTTACTGTCTTCCCATCTTAAACCAACCATATAGTTTAATTTATCGGTAATCTTACTACCAATTTGGGCATATACAGCATTGACATTTTCCTTGTATTCTAGAGTGTTAGAAATCATTGGATTACTTATCCATTGCTCTTGTTGGTTCTGATCATATAGGTCATAGTCATTGGTGGTTTTTTTAAATGTCCCTAAATAACCAGCTTCAAAATTAGTAAACTCTCCAATAGGAAGGGTATAGTCTAATTTTACCAGACCACTTAGATAGTCGTTATCTGTTGTATTCTTTTGTTTACCAATGGTAGATACTTTATCATTGATATCTGTTATAAAAGTGTTCTCATCGTTACTATCAGAAGAGATAGAACCCTCTAGACTTAATTTATGGTCTGTACTTTGGCCAAATGTTTTTTCGAAGGATGTGGTGTAATCTACACTATTCCAAGTAGATTTTTCATATTCTTGTCTTTGTCTGTTATGCGAGAATACCTCTTGCGCATCATAATAAGTATAATCAACATTGTTAGGCGCGGTTTTGTTGTTTCTTCTTACGCTAACTACGTTTGTCCAAGTTAAACTAGGAGTTAGATAATAATCCAAACCAAACATAGCGTTATAACCCTGTCTGTTATTATTGTTAGATTTGTATTCGTCTATATACTGTGTGGTTTGCCCGTTTGTATCGAAATACTGGCTGTCATTGCTTGAGTATCCTTTGGATTTACTGTCTCTATAGCCAAGGGTTGTATAGAAATTAAATTTTTCACCTCTAAGATTGAAGTTACCACTTAAGTTGTAATTCTCTGGATTACCAATAGTTCCAGTAATATTACCATTTATTCCTTGGTTTTGACCTTTCTTTAGAATTATATTAATAATTCCTGCACCTCCTTCGGCTTCGTAACGTGCAGAGGGATTGGTAATAACCTCAATTTTTTCAATAGATTCTGCAGATAAAATACGCATTGCTTCCTCTATGTTGCTTGCTAAGCCATTAGGTTTACCATCAATAAGAACTTTTACATTCTCATTTCCACGAAGGCTAACAGCTCCCTCGCTATCTACAGTTACAGAAGGTACATTGTCTAGTACATCAGCAGCTGTTCCTCCTTTTACTAGCATATCCTGTCCTACACTATAAACTTTTTTGTCAAGTTTTATTTCAACCGTAGAAGCCTGAGCAATAACAACTACGTCATCAAGCATTTGAGCATCATCTTTTACTTTTAGAATACCAACATTTGTGTTTTTGTCCACTAGTATATCTCTCTTTTCTAAAGGAAGAAACCCAAGGAAATCTACCTTTATAAAATATGTACCTTGTGGAACTTCAAAAGAGAAATCACCTTTCTCGTCGGTCATACCTCCAGAAATAATAGATGGATTATTTTGATTTTGCGCGTAAATACTTGCAAATTCTAAAGGTTGATTGGTGCTGTTTTCTGTTACTTTTCCAGTTATGGTAAAGTTTTTAGCACCTTGAGCTAATGCTGCTGTACTAAAAAATAAAGATAAAAGCACTAGGAGAAGTTGATAAGCCTGATTGTTTTTCATTGTAATCGTTAGTTTATTTATCTATTTAGACGCTAAAGAGTGACAATGGTTTAATTTGCTATTGTTAATATGATGTTAAAACAATTAACTTATAGTATTTCGTGTATTTTTTCAGTTGGTCGGGCAATAACAGCTCTTGGACCGTTTACTACAATAGGACGTTCAATGAATTTAGGATTATCCACTAAAGCTTGTATAATTTGTTCTTCACTTAAGTCTCTTTGACCAAAGGTCTCTTGCCATAGACTATCTTTTGTTCTCACAAGTTGGATTGGTGAGTAGTTTAGTTTCTTTAGAATTTTTTTTAAATCCTCTTGAGTAAGTTCCGCATCTAAATATTTTATAATTTTGTAAGCAACACCTTGTTGCTCCATAAATGCAATACTCTCACGAGATTTACTGCAGCGAGGATTGTGATAAATAGTAATCATAATTAGGCGATTTTCTATCAAATATAGTACTTTTTTTGTGATATGAAATATATTGAACAGTTATTGAAGGCAAAGCACAAAGTGAATTTATGGCTATATCTGCCATTTTCTTTGTTTTTTTTTGCTATTATGGGGTTAAATGCTTTGGTTTTACATCTTTCAGGGGGTTCAACTAATGAGATAATTTCCCAAAACATTGCCATTTATGGAAAGAATATAAACTTTCTTATGACTATTGGCCCTTTAGTGGGGCTGTTATTTGTTTTACTTTTATGGGTCAAAACAGTCCAAAAGCAGAGTATTCGATCTTTAACCACTTCGAGACAAAAGGTCGATTGGAGCCGTATTTGGTTTTCTTTTTTCTTGTGGTCTGGGGTCTGTGTTGCTCTCTTTGGTATATCTTATTTTTTAGATCCACAAGATTTTAAATGGAATTTTAATGCTGTAGAATTTTTTACCTTCCTTGTTTTAGCTATTCTTCTGGTACCTTTACAAACCAGTTTTGAAGAATTTTTTTTAAGAGGGTACCTCTTGCAAGGTCTAGGTCTTGCTACTAGAAGTAGAGCATTGGCATTTTTATTGACCTCTTTTATTTTTGGTTTAATGCACTTTTCTAATCCTGAGGTTACTCAAAATGGTTATGCCATTATGATTTATTATATAGGCACTGGTTTATTTCTGGGTATTATTACCTTGTTAGACGAAGGTTTAGAATTAGCACTAGGCTTTCATGCAGCCAATAATTTGGTTGGCGTTCTTTTAGTTACTTCTAGTTGGACTGCTTTTCAAACGGATTCGCTATTTATAAACATCAATAGTGATGCTGTTATAAGTCCATTAGAGTATTTATTACAAGTTGGTATTGTGCTTCCTTTATTGCTAGTTATTTTTGCTAAGAAGTATAAATGGGCTAATTACGCTGAGCATTTATTTGGAAAAGTTAAATAAAAAAAACGTTATCAATGAATTTACCCAATGATTTTGTGCATCGCGATTTTAAATTGGATGCTATTTCATATAATAAAGAGCAGTTATTGCATTATGCAGAGAATACTTTGACTAAAAGCAGTAGTAAAGACACAAGAGAATTAGCTGATTTTATTGTTCAGTGGTTCAATAGTGATTCTTTTATTAGAGTTTTTACCTCTGGAACAACTGGTAAACCCAAGGAGATTTTACTAGAGAAACAGTCCGTGATTTTTTCGGCTCAAGCTACCGGAAGATTTTTTAAGGTTGAAAATAAAAGTCGTGCTCTCTTGTGTATGAGTACAAATTTTATAGCTGGGAAATTAATGTTAATAAGAGCCCTGATTCTTGGTTGGGACCTTCATGTGGTTGTTCCTTGTAGTAATCCTTTAGATATAGTAGAGGGTGACTTTGATTTTGTGGCAATGGTTCCCATGCAAGTTCAAGGATCCTTAGAAGAACTTTCACGTGTGAAGTGTCTAATAATTGGTGGAGCTAAGCTAAGCGAGACTCTAAGACAAGCTCTTTTGCCATTGTCTGTAAAGGTATATGAAACTTACGGGATGAGTGAGACCATTACCCATATAGCAGCTAAGGAATTAAACCAGGAGTATTTCACCACCCTTTCTCATGTAAAAATAGCCCAAGACCATAGAGGGTGTTTAGTAATTGATGTACCTAGTATTAGTGCTGAGTCAATAATAACTAATGATGTAGTAGATCTTTTAGGGGAAGATAAATTTCTTTGGAAGGGTAGAATAGACAATGTGATTAATAGTGGAGGAGTCAAGCTATTTCCAGAGCAAATCGAACAGGTTTTAAGCCCTCATATTCCTTATCCTTTCTTTATTGGAGCAAAAAAAGACTCTTATTTAGGAAATAAAGTAGTTTTAGTGATACAAGCTCAAGCTTATACGATAGAAGATAGTATATTTGCAGCCCTACATAAATATCAAAGACCTAAAGAGATTCAGTTTTGTGATCTTTTTATAACAACAGAGTCTGGTAAGATTATTAGGGACAAGAATATTAAATAATAACAGATGATGATTAACAAAACAGTTTTACATTCGAGCTTAGCTCTTATGGCCCTATCAGGCACTAATGTTATAGCAGGTTCCAGTGCATTAAAAAGCAGAGGTGTTTTACCTAAAGACCCTCTAATAACTACTAAGATTGCTCAGCAAATTTTAGAGGCCAATGCTCATTATGCAAAGGATGGTGATGTTGCTAATTATATTCCGGAGTTAGGCAAAATGCGCAAGGATGCTATTGCTTTAAGTATTGTTTCTCCCGATGGTAAGATTATCAGTGTGGGAGATACTAATCAAAAGTTTACTGTGCAGAGTGTTTCCAAGATCATATCTTTAATGGTAGCGATACAAGAATTAGGAGAATCAGCGGTTTTCAATAATATGGGCTATTACGGTAGCGATAAGCCTTTTAATTACTCAGCAAACCTAGAAGCTAATGGAAAGCCTTTAAATCCGATGATGAACGCTGGTGCAATTCTAACTACTTCTTTAATACCAGGAGATGGGGACGTGGGGTATCAAAAGATTCTAGAGATGATTCGTTTTATTACTAATAATCCAGATATAGATATTAATGAAGCGGTTTATTTGTCTGAGAAAGAAACAGGACATCGTAATAGAGCAATGTACTATATGATGATCAATAGTGGTTTTATTGATTATACACAACAAAATGAAGACAAACTAGATAACTATTTCAAACAGTGTTCTATTGAAGTTACTGCGCAAGATTTAGCTAAAATAGGTTATTTTTTCGCTAATGATTGTGTTCGTTATGACGGTAATGACAAATTTAAAAATACTGACTTAGCTAGATTAATCCAATCGGTAATGTTTAGTGGAGGAATGTATGAGTTTAGTGGTGAATATGCACGCCGTGTAGGACTACCTAGTAAATCAGGAGTAGGCGGTGGAATTGTAGTAAGTGCTAATAAAGGTTATGGAATAGGAGTTTTTAGCCCAAGTTTAGATGCTCAAGGTAACTCTATTGCAGGTTATCATATGCTTGTGGATATAGCGACTCTATTAGATTTAAATATTTTCTAGTTGCACTCTAACTTAAAACGAGATAATTTTTAAAGGTTGCTGAGATAACATTGTTGTCTTAGCAACCTTTTTTAATAACATCCAGCTTTGTTTTCTAAGGTACTTTAGAGATTAAATAAGCTTTAAATTATAGCTATTAGTCTTATAAAATATAATCTTTTAAGATATTTATTTTAGTTGAGATAGCGCACCCGGAGTTAAAGTAAAAGAAAATCCCCTAGAAAGCAATTGAGTTTCCTAGGGGATTTTCTTGTAATAGTTTATCTAATGTTTTATGGTGCAATAGTGGTAAATAAGTAAGTAGTAAATAATACCAATAATACGATTCCATGTTGAATGTTTGTTCTACCTGAGGAGATCGAAAGATATACTGTGGCGATACTTGTTAGGAATAACACAGTAGATTTACCATCAATTCCAAGACCAACAGTCATACCAGTGAAATAAGATACGATAGCTACAGCTGGAATAGTAAGACCAATGGAAGCTAAGGCTGATCCGATTGCCAAGTTTAAACTAGTTTGTAAGCGATCCTGTCTAGCAGCTTTATAAGCAGCTAATCCCTCTGGAAGTAAAATAACAGTTGCAATTATAATACCCACTAATGATTTAGGAGCTCCTGCTGAGGCAACAGCAAACTCAATAGTTGGTGAGAGTACTTTAGATAATAGAACTACAGATGCAAGTGCAATTAAAAGCATAATAAATGCAGTAATTGTAGTTGGTAGATTCACAGGCGTGTAATCCATTTCCTCTAGCTCATCGGAATCCTCGTGTAAAACTCTGTTATTTTGTAATTTTTTATTGTTTTGTTTTTTAAGATCTTCTTCTGAAACAAAATAATTACGGTGACGAATAGTTTGTACTGCTAAGAATCCACCATAAAGGATTAAGGAAACTATAGCCACAAAGAATAGTTGGTTACTCGCATAGCTATTTCCAGGTCCACTTGTGGTATAATTTGGTAATATTAAAGTAAGGGTACAAATAGATAGCAAGGTAATAAGACCTGTGCTGATTCCTTGTTTAATAAAGTTTTGTTCTTTATAGCGGTAACCACCACTTAGAAAACAAATACCGATAATTCCTGTAAGGATAATCATTATAGCTGCAAAGACGGTATCTCTTGCCAAAAATGAAGGCTCTGTGCTACTTTCACTAAGCATTATTGAAACAATTAAAGAAACTTCAATAACAGTAATAGCTAGAGCTAAGATAATGGTTCCGTAGGGTTCTCCTACTCTGTGCGCAACTGTTTCGGCGTGATTTACCGAAGCAAGTACAGATCCAATTAAGAACACTCCGAGAATGATATCTGTATAAATATTATTGGGGAGAGAAGATTGCATTAACAAAAGGACTACCGATAAAATAGGAATAAGAATTGACCATAGAGGTATGTTTATAGACTTTAATAATGCTCTCATAAGATTTTTTACTAATCGTTTATTTTTTTACAAAAATAATACATTTTCTGATGAAAAACCATGTATATGTTGAGTATATTGGATAATTTAGTAGAGTTGTTAATTTTTTATCTTAATGAAAAAAAAAATGCCACTTTTTTATTAAAAAGTGACATTTTGTATATTGTTGAAGTTTAGCTTTTTAGAATTGTTCTCTTCCTGAGAAATGAAAAGCACCTTCTATTTCTGCGTTTTCGTCGCTATCTGATCCGTGAACTGCATTTTCTCCAATAGATTTAGCATATTTTTTACGGATAGTTCCTTCTGCTGCATCTGCAGGGTTAGTAGCTCCAATTAATGTTCTGAAGTCTTCTACTGCGTTATCTTTTTCTAAGATTGCTGCTACGATTGGACCTCTTGACATAAATTCAACTAATTCACCGTAGAAAGGTCTTTCACTGTGTACTTCGTAGAATTTTTGTGCATCTCTAACTGTTAAGTGAGTTAACTTCATAGAAACAATTTTAAATCCTGCCTCTGTAATCATGTTGATGATACCACCGATGTTTCCTGCTTCTACAGCATCAGGCTTAATCATTGTAAAAGTTCTGTTAGTTGCCATTATATTGCATTTAAATTTGATACAAAAGTAAACTATTTAACTAATAAATGTATTAAACTAGTAAAAAAATATTTTCCTATTTTATAATAGGGATGTCCAGCAATCTTTGAGCTAATTCAATCATTTCTGGAGTACCAGTGTGTTTTTTGGGTTCATCGGAGAGCTTTACTACGTCTGTCCAATATCCTTTTTCAGGTAAAGCCTGTGACATCTTGATTACTATATTCATTGCAGGTAAACCTACATCATTTGTAAAATCTGTCCCAATTCCAAAGCTCATACCTATTTTACCTTTACAAAAGTGAGTAATGGTTTGAACTTTCTCTGGATTTAAGCCATCACTAAAAATTATTGTTTTACTTTTTGGATCGATGTTTAACTTTTGGTAGTGCTCAATTGTCATTTTAGCAAACTCTATGGGATCTCCACTGTCGTGACGTACTCCATCGAATAGTTTAGCAAATTTTTTATCAAATCCTTCAAAGAAAACTTCACTTGTGTAAGTATCGGTTAGCGCAATTCCAAGGTCACCTCTATAGATATCTACCCAATGTTCCAATCCCATTGAATTAGCCATTTTAAAACCGAATTTGGCAGCATGGAACATAAACCATTCGTGTGCATGAGTACCAATAGGTTTAGTGTTATTTACCATTGCTAAATGAACGTTGCTTGTTCCTATAAAGCAATTTCCTCCATATTCTTTTAATGTGCGTACTACTATATCGTGAACATGGTAAGAATATCTACGTCTAGTACCAAACTCTGCTATAGTAATCCCTAGTTGTTTATAGTTTTCTATTTTGGTTTTAGTAGTCTCAATAATTTGTTGCTCGCTATGGGCAACAGCTCCAGTTAAGCGGTAGTATAGTTCACAAATGATTGCCATTAGAGGTACTTCCCATAAAATGGATCTATACCAATAACCTGAAATGCTTACCTGTAAATGATCTTGTTCTTGTGTTATTTTAACTTCTTGAGGGTCATATCTATATCCTTCTAAGAAGTCCAAGTAGGTAGGGTCTAAATATGGGCATGTTTTAGCTAAAAATTCTTTTTCTTGCTTACTTAGACTTAAATTTGCCATCTTATTTACCTGGTCTTGCAATGCTTTGCCAAAGCCAGCAGGGTATTTATGCTTACCTCTGTTTATGAAAATATAGGAAGCCTTTGCAAACGGAAATAACTTTATAGCAGCATGCTGCATCGTAAACTTATAAAAGTCGTTATCTAAAATAGAGCAGACAATAGGGTCTTGTATTTTACTTTGCATAAAAAATATATTATAAATGAATATCTACAAATACTTACTAATCTAGGAGTATTGCTCATCTTAACCCTGTTTATAGACGTAGAAGTAATTAGATATTTAAAGATACTAAAAAAATCAGATAATTATGGTAAATATACTTTGCTAGAGTATGGAGAAAATCCAGATATTTTTTAAAAAATATCTGGATTTTCTAGATTTATTCTAAAGATTGTAAGGACACTAATTTAGAGTATGTCCCATTTAGAAGTAATAACTCTTCATGAGTACCTTGTTCTATTATTTTACCTTTTTGCATTACTACAATTAGGTCAGCGTTTTGGATAGTAGATAGTCGGTGAGCAATGACAATAGAAGTTCTATTCTTCATCATATTGTCTAAAGCTTGTTGTACTAGTTGTTCACTTTCGGTATCTAGAGCTGAAGTAGCCTCGTCTAAAATCATTATAGGAGGATTCTTTAAAACTGCTCTAGCAATGGATAAACGTTGTCTTTGTCCTCCGGATAATTTATTACCTGAATCTCCAATGTTAGTATCTAATCCTTGTGGTAGCTCTTGTACAAATTCATAGGCATTTGCTATTTTTAATGCCGCTATAATTTGCTGGTCGCTAGCCAAGGGGTCACCTAGTTTTAAGTTGTTTTTGATAGAGTCATTAAACAAGATGCTATCTTGACTTACTAAACCTATTAATTGACGTAAGTCTTTTATTTTTATGTCTCGAATATCGGTTTGATCTAAAAGTATTTTACCTTGGTCAATATCCCAGAAACGAGTTAATAAATTCGATATGGTACTTTTACCACTTCCACTTTGTCCTACCAGTGCAATAGTTTTTCCTTTTGGAATAACTAAGTTAAAATCAAATAAGACTTGCTCTTTGTCGTATTTAAACCCTACTTTTTCTAATGTAATAGATGAGTTGAAATCTTTTTTATCAACTGCCTTTGGCGTATCTGTTATGGTGTTTTCTTGTTCTAGAATTTCCAAAACTCTCTCCGCGGCAGCATATCCTCTTTTCAAACTATAAGAGGCTTTACTCATGGCCTTTGCAGGAGTTAAAATATTATAAGCCATTCCTATATATGCTATGAACGAAGCTCCAGATAAGGTTTGTTCGCTTAAAACCATATGTCCTCCAAATACAAGCAAGACTGCTATGGTAACAATTCCTAAAAATTCACTCAAAGGAGAGGATAGGTTTTGACGGTTTAATATTTTATTGTTTAAATCATAAAAAGTTTGAGTAGATTCCTGGAAACGAGCATTAAAAGCAGGTTCGGAATTAAAACTTTTTATAATACGCATTCCCTGAAGAGACTCCTCGATAAGAGAAAGAAAATACCCTTGTTCTTGGGAAGCTTCAGTGGAACTCTTTTTAAGAGATTTACCAACTTTAGAGATAATAATACCTGCGATAGGAATAAATATGAAAACAAATAAAGTCAGCTTTACACTAATGGCAAACATTGCTATAATTGTAAATACTATAGTTAAAGGTTCTCTAACTATCACCTCTAAAATCGATAAGAAGGAATGTTGGATTTCCAATACATCTGCAGTAATTCTTGAGATAACATCTCCTTTGCGCTTTTCCGAAAAGAAGGAAAGAGGAAGTTCTAGTGATTTTTTGTACATAGCATTACGCAGATCCTTTAAAACACCATTTCTTAGAAAAGTACTAAAGTACATTCCCCAGTAATTGAATAAGTTTTTTAATAAGAATAAGGTAATTATAACCCCGGCCATTACCATTAATGTCTTCTCTGGTCCATGTTGGACAGAGAAGGTATTAATAAAGTAATTCATAGAGTCCTCTAGGTAAACTTTTAATTTTCCGATTCCTTGATAAACAGGTTTTTGTTCTAAGGGCTTAGCTTCTCCAAATAAAACTGTCATCATGGGAATTAGAGCCACAAAAGATAACGCACTAAATAAAGCGTATAGGATGTTGAAAAATACGTTTAAGTAAGCGTAATTTTTATACGGATAAGCAAATCGAATAATTTTTTTAAAGTATTCGTTCATAAGTTTAACAGGTGTATTATAAATAATAAAAACAGACTAGTAGTTATACTAGTCTATTTCTGTATTAGTTAAGATTCATTTCTAGGATAATAGCTTGGATTTTTTGCTCTAATTGCGTTTCTACCTCCTTTATGTGTTCAATGTCAGTGACTTGTTGATTAACGCTAAAATAAAATTTTATTTTAGGTTCTGTACCACTTGGTCTGGCTGCTATTTTTGTACCATCCTCTAGGTAGTATATTAATACGTTAGAAGAAGGTATGTTAATATCTTCTACCTCGTTAGTAATAAGATTGTGAGCCTTTTGTGTTTTGTAATCCTCCAGGCAAACTACTCTTTGTCCTATAATAGATGTTAGAGGGTTTTGTCTTAAATTAATCATTATTTGATTAATTTGTTCAGCTCCATCTATGCCTTTTTTAACCAAAGATATTAGGTGTTCTTTATAGAAACTATGGTCGATGTATAAGTGCATTAGTTCTTTGTAAAAAGAGCTATTGGCAGCTTTTGCAATGGCTGCAATTTCACAAACTAAAAGAGCTGAGGCTACTGCATCTTTATCCCTTACTTTGTCTGCAATCATATAACCAAAACTCTCTTCTCCTCCTCCAATAAATTGCTGGTCAGGACAATCATTTATGAATTTTGCAATCCATTTAAAGCCTGTTAAACCAACTTTACATTCTACACCATAGCTTTGTGCAAGATCTAACATCATTGGTGTGGAAACGATAGTCGAACCGATAAACTCGTTACCTTTAAAGCCCTTGTTGTGTTTATATTGTTCTAATAAAAAAGCTGTCATTACTACCATGGCTTGGTTTCCATTTAAAAGAGTCATTTCTCCTTGTAAATTTCTAACAGCAATACCTATTCGGTCAGAATCTGGATCGGTACCAATAACTATATCTGCACCTACTTTATCTGCCAAAGCTAAAGCCATTGTTAAGGCTTCTGGTTCTTCTGGATTAGGTGATTTTACTGTTGGGAAATCCCCATCTGGTACTTCTTGTTCTTTAACAATAAATACATTCTTGTAACCAGCCTTTTCTAAAGTTTGTGGAATTAGTTTGATAGATGTTCCATGTAAGGAAGTAAAAACAATCTTTAAATCATCTTTAGCTGAAGCTGGAATGTTAAAACTCGCATTTTCAAGAGTTGATGCAATAAAGGCTTGGTCTAACTCCTTTGAAACATAAGTTATTAAAGAGTCATCTCCTTTGAATTGAATGTCTTGATAATTTAAGCTATTTATTATGTCAATAACAGCTTGA
Organism: uncultured Flavobacterium sp.; assembly: GCA_947632215.1. GTDB lineage: Bacteria > Bacteroidota > Bacteroidia > Flavobacteriales > Flavobacteriaceae > Flavobacterium. The sequence goes on from CANROJ010000011.1 coordinate 31,678, forward strand.
TCATTTGGAGGCACAATTTGTCCACCATCTTGCCAGTAGACTTTGTATCCGTTATATTCTGGAGGATTATGCGAGGCAGTTAATACTATACCAGCTTGACATTTATAATATCTTACCGCAAAAGACAGCTCTGGAGTAGGGCGCATATCTTCAAATAAATAAACTTTAATGCCGTTAGCCGTAAAAACATCTGCAACTAGTTTTGCAAGTTCTTTACTATTGTGACGACAGTCGTAATTGATCGCTACACTACATTGCTCATTAGCAAAGCTAGCCTTTATATATTGAGATAATCCTTGGGTGTTTTTACCCAAAGTATATTTATTGATGCGATTTGTTCCGATTCCCATCACTCCACGCATTCCACCGGTACCAAATTCTAAGTTTTTATAAAAACTATCCTTTAATAATTCGGAATCTTCTTGGATCATGCGTTGAACCTCTTGTTGAGTTTGTTGATCAAAAGGTTCTTGTAACCATTGGTTTGCGATTTGAAAAATATCTTTTTCCATTTATATTTCTTAATTTTAAATACCGCTTTTTTCAGCGATTTTATATCTTTTAGTATTCTTTTTTGTTTTCAGTAGTATTTCCCCTAGAAATCCTGTAAGAAATAATTGTGAACCTATGACCATGGTGGTTAATGCAATATAGAACCAAGGGTCGTTAGTTACCAATATTGAAGGCTGGCCAAGGGATAATTTATATAATTTTTTAAATCCAATAAATGCAGCTGCAAATAAACCTATACAGATCATAAGTATTCCTAAAGCTCCAAAAAAATGCATAGGTCTTTTACCAAATTTTGAAAGGAACCATATTGTAATAAGATCTAGGAAGCCATTAATAAAACGACTCATTCCGAATTTAGTTACTCCGTATTTTCTAGCTTGGTGTATTACTACTTTTTCTCCTATTGCGTTATAACCTTCATTTTTGGCTAAAACAGGTATATATCGGTGCATTTCTCCTGATACTTCTATGTCTTTGACTACCTCTAGACGGTAAGCTTTTAATCCACAATTAAAATCATGTAATTGTACACCAGAGGTTTTTCTAGCAGCCCAATTAAATAACTTAGAAGGAATGTTTTTGGCCCATAGAGAGTCATATCTTTTCTTTTTCCACCCAGATACCAAGTCGTAACCTTGTTGGGTAATCATCTGGTATAAAGCAGGTATTTCTTCAGGGCTATCTTGTAGGTCAGCGTCCATTGTTATAACAACATCTGCTTTGGCTTTTTTAAAACCAGCATGTAGGGCTTGAGATTTTCCGAAATTTCTTTTAAACCTAATGCCTTTGGTGTGAATATCTCTTTGACTTAATTGAGTTATAATAGCCCAAGAGTTGTCTTGGCTACCATCATCAATGAAAATAATTTCATAAGAAAAATTATTCTCTAGCATAACATTGGTTATCCACTGATGTAGTTCAGGTAAAGATTCTGCCTCGTTTAATAAGGGTATAACAATAGAGAGATTCATGCTAATATCTGTTATGGTACAAAATGGAATTATTTCTTACCTTTTTTTTCTGTAGGATTCTTCTCTTGTTTGTTAGCTATTTCATTTTGACTTTGAGTATCATCTGAAGGCTGCGCAATAGGAGTGAATTCTGATTTGTTTCTAAAAATTGCCGCTAATAAAAATCCAAGTATACAGTACTTTAAAATACTGCCAGCCCATGCAAATACTTGGGATTGAAAAGTAAAAGGATTACTTTCTTCGGCTTGTTGTATTTTAGCTAGTCGATCTGCTTCAGGCATACCTAAAGCGTTTATTTTATCAATTGCCATTTGATAAAGTGTATCTCTTAAAGGTTCTTGGGCCGAAGGATTTACCCAATTAAATAGGATGTAATAAACCACCATATTGGTAGTTACTCCAATTAAAACATAAAGTAAGTAGGGAGTAAAGGCTTCTTTAAAGGTAATGTAGCCACCAATTGCTTTTTTTGCCATCAAAACACAACCGATTGCCAATGCAATAGTTACAAAGATATTTAAAAACCCTAGTGGGATATTGGTGAATAGTTTTTGATCTGTGAAAAAGACAATACAGTCAAAAATTGCATAGTATGCTCCTAGAATTAAACCGAATTTAACTCCTATTTTATTTATCGGGTTCTCCATTATTTGTTAACTAAATGAACTTAAAAAAAACAAATATACTAAAATAACCCTTTATCTGAATTGTCTATGGCTATATAAGTAGTTTGACTTTATGTTCAACTTTGGAGTTAAGTATTCCAATAAGGTGTCTAGTATGGTAGAATTGTTGGATAAAATGGGTTATAAAACAACAAATCGGAGTTATCTTTTTAAGATAACTCCGATTTGTTTTACATTTTTTTTGTTGGAAATAAGTTATTTACTCTTGAGTGGTTTTAAACCAGTAATCTTTTCAAAATGATCGAAGAAGTCTTTTTTCATTTTAGGATTCATATTTGAAACCCTTGCTTTGTAATGATCGGCATCCTCCACCATAAAAGCTTTTGAATTAACCTCTTTGGAAGGTATAACTCTTGTAGCGCTCCAGGTGTCGATATCACCGTAAATATATAAGATGTCGTTAGCTTGAGTATCTAGCCATTTTTGCACCTCTAGAATTAGGCTTTGGTCAAAGCTATCGGTGGTAGTGCCTTGTGGCATAAATATGGCTGAAGGATTTTCAGTGAAACTAACATATTGTTTAAATGGTGTTATATCATATCCGTAATATCCCATTTGGGTTCCTGCTTGGTAGTAATGAGAGGCAAATTTTTTCATCATCTGGTCAGAGAAGAAGTTAATGTTGCTAATCTTTAAGAAATCATCTGTTAACTGGTCAAGGTTCTGGACTTGGGGTAATTCTTGACAGTCATTTCCGCCTTGCCAAAAAGCAAAGGGATATTCTAGAACAGCTAAATCATAGGCTTTTTCTAAAGAACCTATATAGTCAAATTTCAAACCAGCACCTTTTGCGTACCAAAATAATTTAGGAAGTATTTGTTGTTTGTTTTCAAATAAAGCTATTTGTACTTTTTGTATCGATTCACGGCATTGTTGGCTACCAACATTGTCTAAGAACTCATAGATGCGCTTGTCTTCAAGTGCTTTGTTAAAAGGAGCAACATATGGTACTGCTATATCTACATCTTGAGGATAAAAATATTTATAGAAAAGAGTAGTTTGCCCTCCTTTACTGATACCTGTGGAGATCCATTTTCCTTTATAGAGTTCTTTGAAAAGTTGATTAACTTGATGTAAATCTGCCGTTGCTTGTTGTAAGTCTAAGTACTCATAAGGGGTGTCTTTTGGAGTAGAATCCCCAAAGAAACGATGTTCTACACTAAGGTAATTAGTATCAAAATATTTAGGAAGTTCGGTTTGTCCATGGGATAGGGTATATCCATTGGTTTCCATGACTGTTGGGCGATCAAATCCGCGGTGTACATAATATACACTTTGGTCAAAGTAACCTTTGGATTCATCGTTGTGGTCAATGGGCTGTCTTACTTGTAATTTATATTCTAAAATATTATCATCTGAACTTTCTAAGGCTGTAAAAGTTACGTTCTTTAAGTTGTAGAGTGCTTTTTCTACTTGTTTTTGATCAGGATGTGCCCATAAAAGAACATAGAAGAGTAGAAATACTAAAGTAGTAATGTTTTTTTTCATTTATTGATTTATTTATTGTAGGTTAGATAGTATGTGAAAGTTTTTTACAGATTTCAAATATGATAAAACTTTTGTAGTAATCAAAGAATGAACCAGAAAACCTAGTAATTAATTATTTACTGGTTTTTTATGAGTTATTGCCGATGTGTAAATAGAGGTGTAACTTATTGTTTTTTAATAAATTATTGTAGTGTAAGACTTGTCTTGTAGGTCTAAGAGGGAATCAGAATGTAAATAAATGCAAGAAAAGTAAAATACTTATTTGTTATTTCAATTTTAGTTGTAAATTTGCAATCTGAAAAGTAAATTAATATAACAAACAAAAGTTATCAGATGTTTACACCTTTCTTGAAAAACAGGAAGCTTCGGGACAGAAAATAACTCAAAAATTTAAAACAGATTTATCATGAAAAAAGGTATTCACCCAGAAAATTACAGATTAGTAGCGTTTAAGGATATGTCAAATGAAGACGTATTTATCACAAAATCAACAGTAGATACAAAAGAAACTATCGAAGTGGATGGTGTAGAGTACCCAGTGTTTAAAATGGAGATTTCTCGTACATCTCACCCATTCTACACAGGTAAATCTAAACTTATCGATACAGCAGGACGTATTGATAAATTCAAAACTAAATATGCTAAATTCAGCAAATAATCTGAATTTTATATACTATATAAAAAGAGCCTTTACATTTGTAAAGGCTCTTTTTTTTTATTGTATGTAGCTTATATTTGTAAGAAGTTTAATTAACTTTGAAAAAGTAATACAAAACACAGACCAATGAATTATATATTATTTGATGGAGATGTAAGAGATAATTTATTACCTTTTACTTCTACGCGACCAGTTGCTGATATTAGGGTAGGAATCTTAACTATTCGCGAAAAATGGGAAAAATACTTAGGTTTTACTACTACCACTTTAACCCAGGAATATCTGTCAGAAAAATACCCTATGGTGGAGTTAGAAAATAATATCATGATTAATTCTTGCTTTCTGCCAACACCTGAATTAGTAGAGGTGGTGAAGGATTTACAAGAAAACCAAGCGGTAATTTATAAAGAGGATATTGTAGCTTTTTTCACTAAAGAGAACCAAGAAGAAGTGGATTTTGATGCTTATGATATTATCTCTTATCCACATGATGTGCAAAAGATAGAACATAAGTGGGATATCTTTCAAAAGAATGAATATGCTATCCAGCAAGATTTTAATCTTTTAACTAAAGATCGTGTTTCTGAAGCTATTCCAGATTCTGTAAATGTTCTTGGTAAAGAGAATATATTTATTGAACCTGGTGCTGAGTTGGAGTTTGTAACCCTTAACGCCAAACACGGACCTATTTATATCGGTAAAGATTCTCTTATCATGGAAGGGGCTTTAATTCGTGGACCTTTTGCTTTATGTGAGGCAGCACAAGTAAAAATGGGAGCTAAGATCTATGGTGCAACTACCATTGGACCTGAGTCTCGTGTTGGTGGAGAAATAAGCAATAGTGTTATCTTTGGTTATACCAATAAAGGTCATGATGGTTTCTTGGGGAATTCAGTTTTAGGTGAATGGTGTAATTTGGGTGCTGATTCAAATAACTCTAACTTAAAGAATAACTATGCTTTTGTTAAGGTATGGAATATAGCCCAACAAGAGTATGAAAATAGTTCTTTACAATTCTGTGGGCTTTTAATGGGGGATCACAGCAAGTGTGGAATTAATACTATGTTTAATACCGGAAGTGTAGTAGGGGTAAGTAGCAGTATTTTTGGAGGTGGTTTTCCAAAAACATTCATCAATAACTTTACTTGGGGTGGTGTAGAAACCGATGATTTGTACGATTTTGATAAAGCTGTGAAAACCATGGAAGTGGTTATGCAAAGAAGACATGTGGAGTTAACTCAGGTAGATATTGAAATTCTAAGACATATTTATACACAGACAAATTTAGATCGTTATCATTTAAGTATAAAGTAAATAGTACATCTTAGCCATAGCTAATAAGTAGATGAATTTAGTTTCTATAGCTTTACAAAATAAGTATAGCTATAGAAATTTTAACAATAAATTCCAAGGAGTGTCTGATTTTGTAAACAGACGCTCCTTTTGTATTTTAAAAATAGTCAACTGTTTGAGGTTTTCCATAGTTGAAATCTGGTAAGCGCATATCGTATTTTCTTCCATTGGCATGGAAAACAGATCTTCCTGAATCTGGCATTGTAGGATAGTATATCAAGGATACTGCAATACTACTGAAAACAAGATAATCATTATGGGCAACAAAGCCAATACTTAAACGGGAGTATAGTTTGGTATCAAATACAGCTTGATCCTTGTATCCTAAAAATGCACCTTCTATATTTACATATGGACTTATATGGAATCCTTTCCAAGAATATGGAGCGTAAGCTTGCCACTGATAAGATAGAGATATTCTTCTTGTACCTCGTATTTTATGAGCTTTGATGTCTTTAATTACCGGATAGAGTTGTAACTCATCTGCCATATGGGCATAACGATGATATCCCATTATAAAGCTAGGTTTAATAAAATGTCTAAACTTCCATTTTCCTGTTGAAAGTAATTTACTAAAATAAGTGATATCCCACCTTATGGCTCCTTGTTCTGCATCACTACCCACAAAATAACTTCCCCATTCTAAATTAGTGGAGAAATAACCTGATTTGGTGTACTTACCTGTTGCAAATTTTGCTCCAAAATAACTTCGTGTTTTGTGGTATTGATTATTAAACCCTGCAGTTAGTGAAAACACTTTTCCTACTTGTACGTCTTCTATTCTATCATGATAAAAGATATAGTGGTCGGGAATGTAATTAATAGAACTAATACCTATAGTGGCTAAATATGTTTTTGAATTAGCGAAGTATCCGATGCTGTCATAAAATTCATTTGGTCTATCTAGATAATCTCTTTGGTAGTATCTTATAGCAGCTCTTAAATTTGTTATCACTCCTTCATCTTTGGCACTTTGGAAGGTCTTAAAGGTATAGCCAGCCCAGGTGTCGTAATTATTGTATTTAATAGCTTCTAGACTATAGCTTAAATCTTTACCTTGCAGGGAGTCTCTTCGGAAATTTCTTGAATAGTTAAATCCACCAGCCCATTTAGTGTACGGGGAGTAAAACGGACGTTCAACCACCCCAAACATTCTGTAATTCCCCCATACATCAGAGTCGTAGAGTACTTCGCTGCGTATGAAAGTCTTTTGAATGTTGTTAACTCTATAGTTGAAAAAGTAACCTTGTTTATCTTGATCAATCCTCCTTCTATATTGTACACTTAGTTCATGGCCAAGACCTGCAAAGTTTCTTTCGGTAAGTCTAATTCGCATCGAGCTAGTTGATATGGAACCACTGGGGTAAATTGTCCAGTAGTCTAATTCTCTTACCACAATATCTACCGAGTCAGCAGAATTAGTTGGTACAGGGTATATTAAAACTCGTCTTACATAATTTTGCGAGCGAATAAGACGCTCACTTTCTTTAATCATCAAAGAGTCATAAGGCTTACCTTGTTCAAAGAGTAAAAAGTTCTTAATAGTAAATTTTTTACTCTTTAAATGAAGTTTGTTTCCTAGGCGTTCTGCCTTTGTAGTAGGAGCCATTAGAGTATCTGACTCAGAAAAGCCAAAAGGATCCAAGGTAGTAATATCTATATTTCGGATAATTTTACCATCACCAAGACTTAGATCTCTATCAAAAGTTATCACAGGAGCCTTGCCTTCAATACTTTTTCTATCCTTGAAAATCATTTTATTAATTAACCTGCCAAGCCCAGTTTTAGCTGTTGTAGTAGGTACGTAATCTGGGGCTATAGTATCCTGATTAGTATCAAAATCAATATTTTGTACAGCTTGTTTATAACTTTTAACGGTATCGTTTTCTATAGGGTAGTTTTGCTCTTGAGCGCACAAGGGTAAACATAGTAAGAAAAGTACAAAATAATAAACTTTAATAGGCATAGGATTGACTCGGCTAATTTTAATTAGGAAATACTAAATTAAGTGTTTATTTCTAAATCTTTCAAATACTCTTCATATTCATAGAAGAAAAGTTCAAACGCAGCCATGTTTTTATTGAAAAAATCAAATATTTCCGGCCATGAATTTCTATTGTTTATTGAAATTCCTGTTAGTTCTATCCATATTCTTGAGATAAGCTTGCCGTTTTCTAAATAAAAATCTTTTTCAAAAATAGCATCTGCTAAGTATTCTTCTAAAAGAATAGTCTTTAGTGATTCCATTTTTTCAAAATAAATCTTTCTTTTTTCCGGATCTCTAGGTTCGATATCTAAAAGGACAAATGCTTTTTTATTGTCACAGTAAAATTTAAAGGCAAAATCTTTTATTTTGGTTTTATGTAATAACCATTTTCTAGGATATGCTTGGGCAAATTCTATCCAAAACTCTCGTTTAATTCTTTGTGCTTCTTCTTTGCTAAACATAAATATAAAGTTGTATTTTTATTTAAGTGAAATAATAATGTACAAACTTATGACATTTGATTCTTTTTTACATAAGATACCTGAAATTAAACAGCTCGAACCTTTCGGATTGCCAGCTCAAGAATTAATGCTGCCAACACAAATACATAATCTAACTCCTTTAAATGAAGATTTACAGACTTATGCTAGACATTCGGCCGTAATGATGCTTTTGTATCCCAAAGCAAAACAGATGGTAGTTTTACTTATTCAAAGAGCCTTATCTAAGGGGATACACTCTGGTCAAATAGGATTTCCTGGAGGAGGTTTTGAAGCTCAAGATAAAGATTTAAAACAAACAGCTCTAAGAGAAACCCAGGAAGAATTAGGTATTGAACCTAGTTCAATACATGAAATTAAAGCTTTTACTAAACTTTATATAGCCGCTAGTAATTATGTTGTACAGCCATTTTTTGGAATTATGAATCATACTCCAATCATAAATAAAAATGAAAGTGAAGTTGCCAGTATTATAGAATTACCGCTAAAAGATTTGTTATCTAATGATATTGTACAAACAGCAGTTCGTAGCACCAGCTATGCTTCTAATATAGATGTTCCAGCTTTTGTGTATAAAGATTCCATTATATGGGGGGCTACTGCTATGATGTTAAGTGAATTAAGGGAAACCTTGAAGAGTTTACCTGCTTTTAAATAAGGGTGGTTTTTAATTCAGTTGTATAAGTATTTGTTTATCAAGTCTTATATAAAGAATTCGTATCGTAATTGGTAAATACTTACTAATTCTAAAGAAGTAGAGTGCTTAATGTTTTAAATTTGTAACGCAGTATAAATTTTGCACTATGGGGATATTTAAAACAAATCCATTTGGACATTTACTTTTTTTAAAGCGATGGATTATCCGTTTTTTTGGTTTTGCGACGCATCAGCGTTTTAGAGGGTTTAACGATTTAAAGATAGAAGGATCCGATATTTTACGTAGTTTACCAGATCAAAATGTATTGTTTATATCTAATCATCAGACTTATTTTGCTGATGTAGTTGCGATGTTTCATGTATTTAATGCTAGTTTAAAAGGACGGAGCGATACCCTAAAAAATGTAATGTATATTTGGAATCCAAAGTTAAATATTTATTACGTAGCAGCTAAAGAAACAATGAGTTCAGGTTTATTACCTCGTATTTTAGCCTATGTGGGTGCAATTACTGTAGAGCGTACTTGGAGAAGTAATGGAGAGGAGTTAAACGTAAAGAAACAAGTTGACTATACACAAGTAGAAAATATTAAAATTGCCTTAGAAGATGGATGGGTCATTACTTTTCCTCAAGGCACCACTAAATCATTTAAACCTATTAGAAAGGGAACTGCTCACATAATAAAAAATTATCAACCTATAGTTGTTCCAATCGTAATTGATGGTTTTAGAAGATCTTTTGATAAAAAAGGATTACATCTGAAAAAGAAAGGTATTCTCCAATCTTTTGTAATTAAGCCGCCTTTGGATATAGATTATCAGAATGACACAATAGAACAAATAGTTGAAAAAGTAGAATTAGCCATTGAACAACATCCTTCTTTTTTGAAAGTAATTCCTCAAGAGTTCTTACAGGAACAGAAAATATTAAATAAACAAAGAGAATATGACTATCAAAAGGGGGATAATTAACAATAAAACATATTCTTAGTTTGTAATTGAAATTAGAATTTACTTTAAGGCGTTTTAGTGTTTTGTTATGCTAATTTTTCCTGTAGGCTTTGGAACTATAATGTTTATATTGTATGTGTTGGGAGTATTTTTTTGTAATAGACTCTATGTTTACTTCAATTGTTTTTTTGTGAATTTTAGCCTTCTTAATATAGAAAAACCCTTCTTAATATATAAATTAGGGTTAACTTGTCCTTTATTTAATTCCTACTATTGAATTATTAGAATATGAAAGATGTTACTAAAGTTTTACAGCAGATTGAAACACTCTATTATAGGTTGGAATACTTATTTTTAGAGGAGGATCTTTTCATTGCAGACCAGTGGGATGATTTAATGCTTCAAAAGCAGATATCTAATCAAATTATAGATCTCATTGAAGTAGTTCTGCAACAAGAACCCTATAATATCAAAGCCTTATTTTATAAGATTAGTATTTACGATGGGCCTGTTGAGAATGACGATCAATTAAGAATCGAACTTGCAAACCTTATTATTGAAAAGCATCCAGATGATTTAAAATCTCTTATTGAAGCTCATTTTGTTTTAGCTTCTATTTATTTTGATTCCATGCAAATGCCTCTAAAGGCAATAAAGGTCTTAGATGATTCTTTGTTAATTCTAACCCAAGTAAAAGAGCAGCCTTATGTTTTAGTGGATCACTATTTCGCTAGTACTTATCGCCAACTAGCTATGATTAGTCATGAACAAGGAGATCACTCTAGAGCTGATGCCTACTGTGAGCAGTGCTTATATTATGCGCCTTTTGACTTTGAGGTTCTCTATTACCAAAGCTTAAGGTTCTTAGAAATCAAAGAGTTTGTCAAGGCAACTCTGTTGGTAAAAAGCCTTATCCACTATCATAGCGATAAGAATCTTTTAAATATTGTTGAGCTACTGGATAATAGTTTTAACAACAAAGACTTAGAACATCACCCTGACTTAGTGGTGTGTTTGTATCACCTTAAGTTAAAATACTCTAGTGAATTAAAAGGGATATCTACCAGGGAATTTGTAAAGGAATTCACTCCTTGGATGGATCAAAGAGCCTACCATCAGATATTTGATCCTACTGTCCTTATTATGAGGATAGAATATTTTATCTATTGTGAGACTAATGATTCCAGACTTTATAAGTTATTAGAGGTTTATTTTTCGCACAATCCGAAAGTTAATAATCAATATTATTTCTATTATTTCAAAAGTGCCCGTGCTTTGGGTAATACACCAAAAGAGTTTAGCTATGATTTAGATGGCTCCATGGGCATGGAGTTAAGTAAACTTTTTTACCAACAAGCTGTTTTATGCAAGCAAGACGGCCAACTAAGTGATGCTTTAGTATATTACTGTAAAGCTAGGGAAATTTCACAACACAGTATTTATCTCATGCAACAATATGCTCAAAAGGGAATAGGTAGTAAGGTGAATTCCCATAGTATTGTTTTGTATCGCTTAGTGGTAAGTTATGCTAATATTCTTAATGAAGTGGCTGCTTTAAAAGAGGATTTTGATCATAATTCTGCAGATTTAGCATCTTGTATAGTGTTGTTAAAACAGGTCTATTTAGCACAAGAAAACTTAGAAGATTGGCAAGACCCTCTCTCTAGTGGTATGCTAGATATGATTGATAAAATTAATGTACGTAAAACAGGACATGCAACCTTGGAAACTGGTCGGTCTTTGAGTCTGTTAGCCCAAGATTATTCTGCCGGCATTTGGTTTTCAACTCTGTTAGAGGGATATCTGGTGTTTTTTAGTGACGCATATATAGAGAATTGTGCTTGTAGGATTAAATGCTATATTAAGCAAGATCAATATGATAAAGTGCTTAGTTATTACAGAGAGATTACCCAGGAATTTATAGCACTGGGAGTCATGGATCAAGGACATATTAGTCAAATGATATATATCGCAGCCGAGGTGTTTAGCTATGTTCGCAACCAAAGAAAAGATTATGAGCTATCTATTAGTTTAACTAACGAGTTTTTTAAGCATCCTGTTTTTAGCCAAGATTCGCCTAGTGTTGCAAATATTAACAAGTGGTTTGCTTTGGCTTGGGCATATCACGGATTAGGTAATGAGTCTCTAGCATTAGAATACTTTACCTTAATAAAGGATACCTTTAAAGATAATCCTGTTTATAAAGATACGATAGAACAAATACCTAGGCAGTATGTTGCAGATTCTTTAGAGTTACAAACAATGCATCGTTTAAAAGATTGGTTTTTACCTAAAGAAGATTGTAAAGTAAAAGAGTTTAGTTTGCATAGCACTAAGGTAGATCACTGCTTTTATATGCAACAAAGTATAGATTTAGTATTAAGAGAATGGAAAGATCAAGTAGGTATGTGGGTAGATTCTGATACTCATATTGAAATACATCCTAAGCACTTGAAAGATCCAACTGCTAAGAAGGGATATAATACTTATATTACATTTTATTTAAAATCTAAACATATCACTGCACGTTTTTTAGTAGAGGAATATCCCTATCACAGGAAAAGTTTTTTTGGTAGAGTTAAATCCTTAGAATGGCAAAAAGATTTTAGTATTTGGATTCACCATCATAATGTCGATGTATTAAAGCCAACTCATATACAGAATTTCAAGCAAAGCAATGTTGAGATACAACAAACTGTGCAAAATTTATGGAATAAATGGTTAAGCAATTCAGTAATATAATGTAAAGCAGAGACCTTGAGTTTTTGGGAATTTTAAACAGGTCTTTTTTCTTAGAACAATTTAGTTCTACTATGGTTAGTTTTGCTGTTTACTTATGGATTAAGTTTGTGGAATACTTTTATCTAGTAGATTTTGAAGGGATTAATTAAATGAAATTTTCTTTAAATTTTGAGCCCTTTTTTTAGTTGAGACTTTCCTGTTTAACGGTAAAATACAGTGGTGTAATCCCTGTTTTTTCAGGGAGCTAACCCCTTGTGTAGCAATGTAAAATTGCTAGTAGTGAAAAATATGTAACAACTCGATGGTTTGTTACTATAAAATGCTTAATTTGCACTTTAGAATTAATTTCAAAAGTAGAAAAATATTTATAATGATAATACAACCTAGAACAAGAGGATTTATTTGCTTAACTTCTCATCCACAAGGATGTGCGGAAAATGTTAAAACGCAAATTGAGTATGTAAAATCAAAAGGGCTTATTGAAAACGGGCCTAAAAAAGTATTGGTTATTGGAGCTTCTACCGGTTTTGGTTTAGCTTCTCGCATTTCTGCTGCCTTTGGATCTAATGCAGCTACCATAGGAGTGTTTTTTGAGAAACCGGCAGCTGCTGGAAAACCAGGTACAGCAGGTTGGTATAATTCTGCTGCATTTGAAAGCTTTGCACATCAAGACGGATTATATGCTAAGAGTATTAATGGAGATGCATTTTCAGATGAAATTAAAGAGCAAACTATAGATTTAATAAAAAAAGATTTAGGACAAATTGATTTAGTGGTATATAGTTTAGCTTCACCAAGAAGAACTCACCCTAAAACAGGTGTTGCATATGCTTCTGTATTAAAACCTATAGGTGAAACGTTCTCTAATAAAACAATTGATTTTCATACCGGAGTAGTATCTGATATTAGTATCGAGCCAATTCAAGATCAGCAAGACATTGATAACACTATTGCTGTAATGGGTGGTGAGGATTGGAAATTTTGGATGGAAGCATTAAAAGAGGCTGGTGTTCTAGCACAAGGATGTAAAACAGTAGCTTATTCTTATATTGGACCTGAATTAACATTCCCTATTTATCGTAATGGTACAATCGGTATGGCTAAAAATGATTTAGAGAATACTGTAAATTACCTAAATGAGTACTTAAAAGACTTAAATGGAGTATCTTATGTTTCTGTAAATAAAGCATTAGTAACTCAATCAAGTTCAGCTATCCCTGTAGTTCCTTTGTATATTTCTTTATTATATAAAGTAATGAAAGATAAAGGAATTCACGAAGGATGTATTGAGCAAATGCAACGTTTATTTGCAGAGAGATTATATAGTTCAACTACTCCAGTAGACCAGCAAGGGCGTATTCGCGTTGACGACTTAGAAATGAGAGAAGACGTTCAAAAAGAAGTTGCTAAGCTATGGGCTGAGGTAACTAGTGAGAATATTAATGAAATTTCTGACATAGAAGGTTATAGAAGAGATTTCTTCAACTTATTTGGTTTTGAATTCGATTCGGTTGACTATAACTTAGACAGCAATGAATTAGTAGCAGTTCCAAGTATTGGATAAATCACATATCTGAAGCTAACTACTTTAAAGAAGAATTTAAATACTTGCTATTTATATAGAAAAAGGTCAAATCGTTTAGATTTGACCTTTTCTTATTAAGTTAAGTCTTTATCAACTCAAGTAGTCGAGTTGTATTTGTTTTAAAAGTTTGGTTATTTCTTGATTGAGTTTTTCTATACTCGAGTTAAGAGTTTTTTTGTGATCTAATTCTAAAGGATTGTCTTCCAAATTTTGTAAGATTGGAATTACGCTGTGAACCTGTAATTGCTTGAACATAGGAAGCATTTTATGGGCGATATTGGAAATCATGGTTAAATCTGCCTCCTGTTGAGCATAACTTAAGTCTAATAGATTTTCTTTGGTGCTTTCCATAAAGATAAGCAACATCTTTTGAGTAGTTTCTAGATCTTTACCTATGAATTTCTGTAAGTCCTCTACCTGATATATCTGATGATCTAAAATAGTTGTATTTGTAGTAGAACTACTATGTGTAGGAGTTAATTGCTCTAGTTTGTCTTCTATCTTTAATGCTTTTGCTATAAGTAGTAAAAGTATGTTTAATTGTAATGGCTTATTATGAGAAGCTACAAATCCAGCGGAAGTGAAATCCAAAGGATTTAAGTCTCTTTTTCCCGAGAGAGCTATAATTGGTATAGTGGATAATTCTTGTTTTTCTTTAATCTTTTGCAATAACTCAAAGCCATCTAATTGCGGCATTTGTATATCACTCAATACAATATCTATCTCATTGTCTAAAAGACATGGAATAACTTTGGTAGAATCATTAAATAAGAAGGTTTCTTTAAATAATGGAGTAAAAATTTCTTGCATTAATTGCAATTGAATTTTATCATCATCTACTATTACTATGTTATACTGCTTAAATAAATTTTTAGCCAGTAAGTTTAATTCTAAATCTTTTGGCTGAGTGTCTATCTTAGGTTGTAAAGGTATGCTTAAGGTAAAGGTCGAGCCTTGTCCTAGAGTACTTGTCACTGTTAATGTTCCCTTTAGCAATTCTACTAAGCGCATCGAGATATTAAGGCCTAAACCTGTGCCACCAAATTTTTTTTCAATACCTGCATTAGCTTGAGTAAATTCTTTGAAAATCAAATCAAGTTGGTCTTGCTCGATGCCTATACCAGTGTCTTTTACTTCAATTATAAGCTGCATGTTTTCTTTGAAGGCTTGTACCTCTACCATACCTTTTTGTGTAAATTTAACTGCATTGGCAATTAAATTAGTAAGGATTTGTTTGATGCGGTAAGCATCAACGTAATATTGCTGATCTAAGGTAGGGTCAAGGTGCCACTTTAGTTCAATATTTTTGTTTTGTGCCATTGCTAATAATGGAAAACATGAACTATCTAGTAATTCTTTAATATTGGTATTAGTATAACTAATAGTGATTTTATTATTTTCTAATCTTGAGAAGTCTGTTAGGTCTTGTATTAAATTAGCAATGTATTTACCAGAGGATTTTATATTGGCTACATATTGGGATTGTTTAGGGTTTAGTGGGCCTTGTTCTAATAGATCACTAAAACCTAATAAACCGCCTAAAGGAGTTTGTAGATCATGAGTTACTGTTGCAAAAAGCATAGTTTTACTACGAAGAAGTTGTTCCTTTTCTTTATTTAATTCCTCTAGGGCTGTTCGGTATTCTTGGTTTTGATTGATATCCTTGATAATAATAAATCCAAGGATTATAATAACCAATAAGGCAGAACCACCTATGTATGCAATATTGGTCGATGCACTAGAGATATGGTTCTTGGATTCATTAATTTTTTGATAAGAAAGAGCAATAATATTTTTCTCTACTCCAAGTAAAATATCATTTAATTGGTCGGTTATGATTTTGTTGTGTTGAATTAATTGTAATTCTCTTTGGTGTAGATTTCTTTGTTGGTTTCTTATTTTTTCCTGAGTGCTTAGAATTATTTTCTGCATCGAAGCAATCAAAGAATCTGCTATACTTGGGTAGGTAACAGTTGTTGTAATTGTATCGGTATTATCCCCTTTAAAGAGCCTAGCCCAAGCACTTCTTTTTTCCTTTTCTCCGGTTTGGACAACTATAGGTTCAATGTTTTTTTCAATCTCTTGACGAATGTCATATATTTCACTGAAGGCTGCAGAATAATTACTTTGATCTTCAATTGCTCTTCTTGCTTGTAATAGTTCTTGAAAAGTTGTTTTTTTCTTAAGTAGAAGTTCCTCTACTGTGCTTAACTTCTCTAACATAACCTTGTCTTGTATATCTTCTTGTAGTAGGTTGATTTGATATACAATTGTATCTAACTTTTGATAATAGTTATTTACATCTTTTGTAGCGGTGGTTAAGATGGCGTTTCTAGCATAGGATTCGGCATTGAAAATATTATTAATAGTGCTACTTACTAAAAATACCCTATTGTTTTGCTGACTCATCTGTGTCTCAGGTACAGTAAAAGTCTTAGCCTCTCTGTAGATGTAAGCTCCAGAGATAATTACTGTTGAGAATAATATAAGATAGAGTATAAATATCTTTAGTTTGATTGATAAACTTGTTTTCATAAGCCGTAGACTTTTACTTGGTCAAGTACAAAAGTACAAAACTATGTTGTTTTTGCTAGAGATTTGTTTGAAGCTTGTAATGTCCAGACAAGTTAAACAAGATTTGTACCATAGAGTAAAAAAAGAAGGGATAGGTTATTAAATCTAAAAAAAAATGGAGATACCCCTTAAAGGGATATCTCCATAATATAAATGATTTTTTAAGATGTCTATTTGGCAATTCCTCTTGAAATAACAATCTTTTGAATTTCTGAAGTACCTTCGTAGATTTGTGTGATTTTAGCATCTCTCATCATTCTCTCTACGTGGTATTCTCTAACGTAACCATTTCCACCGTGAATTTGCACCGCTTCGATAGTTGTGTCCATTGCTGTTTTAGAAGCAAATAATTTAGCCATTGCTCCGGAGATTGAAATATCTTCTCCTTGGTCTTTCTCAGCTGCTGCTTTCATACAAAGTAATCTTGCTGCAGAAATGTTAGTAGCCATATCAGCAAGTTTAAATGCAATAGCTTGGTGGTTGATAATCTCAGTACCGAAAGCTTTACGTTCTTTAGCATATTTTAAAGAAAGTTCATAAGCCCCTTGTGCGATACCTAAAGCTTGAGAAGCAATCCCGATTCTTCCACCGTTAAGTACGTTCATAGCGAAGGCAAAACCAAATCCGTCTTCTCCAATTCTATTTGCCTTTGGTACTTTAACATCTGTAAACATTAAAGAATGCGTATCAGAACCACGGATTCCCATTTTTTGTTCTTTTGCTCCAATTTCGAATCCAGGCATTCCTTTCTCAATAATTAAAGCATTGATTCCTTTGTGTTTTTTATCTGCGTGAGTTTGAGCAATTACAATAAATGTATCTGCTGTACCTCCATTGGTAATCCAGTTTTTTGTACCATTAACTAGGTAATAATCTCCCATGTCAATAGCGGTTGTTTTTTGAGATGTAGCATCTGATCCTGCTTCTGGTTCAGATAGACAGAATGCACCTATAACCTGTCCTGAGGCAAGTGGAACTAAATATTTTTCTTTTTGTTCTTCACTAGCATATTTTTCAAGACCAGCGCAAACTAAAGAGTTGTTTACTGACATTACCACGGCTGCAGAAGCATCTACTTTAGCAATTTCCTCCATTGCTAAAACATACGATACACTATCTAAACCACTACCACCATATTTAGGGTCTACCATCATTCCTAAAAAGCCAAGCTCTCCTAGTTTTTTCACTTGTTGTGTTGGGAAAGTTGAATGCTCATCTCTTTCTATAACTCCTGGTAGTAGCTCTGTTTGAGCGAAATCGCGTGCAGCCTGTTGAATCATCAACTGCTCTTCTGTTAAATTGAAATCCATCTAATTTGCTTAATTTGTAATTAATTTAGTTTTTTGTAGTTTCCAAATATATATGAATTTAATTAATAATTCAACCTAGTTTGTGTATTTTTATGACTATGAAAAGATATCGTTATCATATTGTAGGTGTGATGAGTGGTACATCTTTGGATGGAATCGACTTAGTTCATGTTGAATTTAACTATCAAAGCAATCAAGAAAGGCCTTGGAGTTTTATTTTAAAGCAATGCCAAACAATTCCATATAGCCCACAATGGGTTCAGACTCTTAAGCAAGCTGTTGATTACTCCCCTGAAGAGTTAGAAATATTAAATGAACGTTATACGGTATATTTAGCTGGTGTTATTCAGGATTTCATCCTAAAACACAAGTTGGAAGCTTTGGCGGGGGTTTGTTCCCATGGCCATACTATATTACATCGTCCTGATTTGGGGTATACTTTGCAAATAGGTAATTTACCTATATTGGCAGATCTAATTAATCAAGTCGTAGTGTGTGACTTTAGAACTAATGATGTTGCTTTACAAGGCCAAGGTGCTCCTTTAGTACCTATAGGTGACAAGCTTTTATTTGCACAGTATCAAGGTTGCCTGAACTTAGGGGGATTTGCTAATATTTCTTTTCTATCTAAGGAAGGCAAAATGTTAGCCTTCGATATTTGTGCAGTTAATATCGTATTGAACTACTTAGTGAGTAAGATTGGTTTAGCTTATGATAACCATGGAGATTTGGCAAGAAAAGGCGTGGTAAATCAAGAGTTGTTAAGTAAATTCAATTCGTTGAATTTTTATAGCGATAAAGGTCCAAAGTCTTTGGGATTAGAATATGTCAAGCAAAATATCTATCCGGTGTTAGACAACTCTAACCTATCTTTAGAAGATATGTTGTGCACTTTTGTTGAGCATATTGCCATGCAGGTAGCTCATGTTTTACAAGACAATAACATTGAGAATTTACTTGTTAGTGGTGGAGGGTTTTACAATACATTTTTGATTGAACGCTTGGTTTTTTATGCCCCGAATGTGGTATTATCTCAAGTCGAAAGTAATATTGTAGAATTCAAAGAGGCTATTATTTTTGGTTTATTGGGGGTGCTGGCTCTTCGTAAAGAAATCAACGTACTTAGTAGCGTCACTGGTGCTATAAGGGATCACTGTAGCGGGAAGATTTATTATCCATATGCTTTCTTACATTAAATTTAAATTTAAATTGTGTTTCAGAGTCGATTAAAGTTGTTTTTTCATTGTCTTGAAATATCTATAAACTTCAAATAATTTACTCCAAAGGTTAAAAGTAATAGGTAGAAAACTCATTTTAGTGAGACTTTGGTCTTTATGTAACTAACAAAGCGATAAATATTAGCTTAATTGATTCGTTTGTCGCTAAAAACATTTTATATTTGACCTATATTATCAATATAGGATTAATAGCTAATAAAAGGGGATAGATTCTAAGGAAGGACCTTTTTTTATTAAATCTATTTAAGTGATTGTATATACGGCATGACTCTTGCTGTTATGCTTTTTTAAGAAAAATAGACACGTACAAATTAAAACACAAATTATTTATGATTCATTTCTTACAAGTGGATACAGTGGGAGTTGCAGATGCTGCTTTGCAAGGTATAGAACAAGGTAGTCAAGTAGTAAAAGAAGAGCTAGCTCTTAGTGAGATAATTTTTAGTGGGGGGATTATTGGTCAAACCATTATGGTTATTTTATTTGCAATGTT
This sequence comes from uncultured Flavobacterium sp., assembly GCA_947632215.1. Taxonomy (GTDB): domain Bacteria; phylum Bacteroidota; class Bacteroidia; order Flavobacteriales; family Flavobacteriaceae; genus Flavobacterium. The sequence goes on from CANROJ010000011.1 coordinate 51,383, forward strand.
ATTTATGGCTATTTATTTATATTTAGAACGATTCTTTGCCATTAAAAAAGCCGCTAAAGTTGATCAAGGATTTATGTCTCAGATCAAGCTTTATTTAGCACAAGGTAATGTAGAGAAAGCTAGAGAATTATGTTTAATTACAGATGAGCCAGTGGCTCGTTTGATTAATAAAGGAATTTCTCGCATTGGTAAACCATTACAGGATATTAATAGCGCTATTGAAAACACAGGAAAGCTGGAAATATATAAGTTAGAGAAGAATTTAAGTCTACTAGCAACTTTATCGGGAGCAGGACCCATGACAGGTTTCTTAGGTACAGTTGTAGGAATGGTAATGGCTTTCCATGAAATGTCTTCTCAAAGTTCAGCTCGTGTAGATATGGGGGTGTTATCTGAGGGTATTTATACTGCAATGATGACAACTGTTGTTGGTTTAATTGTTGGTATTATTGCCTATGTTGGATATAATCACTTGGTGAGTAAAATTGATAAAGTTGTTCATCACTTAGAGGCAAGTGCTGTTGAGTTTATAGACTTATTAAATGACCCTGCATAATGAATATTAAAGGAAGAAATAAAGTAAGAGCAGAATTCAACATGTCTTCCATGACAGATATAGTTTTTTTACTATTGATATTTTTTATGGTTGCCATGACTACAATGACAACTACCAATGCTTTAGATTTGGTTTTGCCTAATTCAGACGGTAAAAGTGATGTTGTAGAAACGGTTGCTGTTAGTATTGATGCGCAAAGTAATTATTTTGTAAATCAACAAAAGGTAGACCCTTCTACTTTAGAAGCTGAGTTAAGCCAAGTTTTAGAAAATCAATTAGAACCTAATGTAGTTTTACATGTATCTCAAGGAGTTCCGGTAGAGGATGCTGTACTTGTGATGGATATAGCTTATAGAAATAATTATAAAATTGTATTGGCCGTTCAGCCAAAATAATATGAAAATACTCCAAGAAGAAAGCCAAAGACGCTCCTTTGCTATAACCTCCACGATTTTTGTGGTGTTATTGCTATTGATCTTTTTCTGGAAGTTAACTTCGGTACAAACTGATCCTCTGCCTACGGGGGGTGAAATAGCCATCAACTTTGGAAACAGTAAGACTGGTAGTGGAAAAGTACAACCAAACGAGGAAGTACAAACCCAACCCGAAGCGCAAAAATTGCCTGAGGTGATACCAGTACAAACCCAAGAGGTATTAACCCAAAATACAGTAGAGACGCCTGTAGTTAAGAAGCCAAACCCTACACCTGAGGTAAAAGAAGTTGAGCCAGAAGTGGTTATACAACCGGAGCCAAAACCAGATCCAAAGCCAAGTCAAAGCACTACAGATGCTTTAGCTAGTTTAATTAATGGACCTAAAAGTAGTGGGAAACCTATAGAAGGGCAAGGAAGTAGTACTAGTGGTGCAGATCAAGGTGCATTACATGGAGATATGTATTCTAATTCCACTTATGGAAATGGACAAGGTCAAAGCAGTGGAGGTGGTGCAAGTTGGGGATTAAATGGTCGTTCCCTAGCAACTCGTGGTCAAGTAGTACCTGATTGTAATGAAGTAGGTACAGTGGTGATTGAAATTAGAGTGGATAAAACCGGTAGAGTAGTTTCAGCCCAACACACCAAAGGAACTACCAATTCTGCAAAATGTTTAACCGATGCGGCCATAGCTACTGCTAAAACTTTTCGTTGGAAACCAGATAATAACGCCCCAAATACGCAAATTGGTTTTATAGTAATAAACTTTAGAGTAGGTTCTTAACCTAATTGTATATGAAAATGACTTATGAACAAACCTTAGAGTGGATGTTTGCTCAATTGCCAATGTATCAAAATGTTGGTGCTGTGGCTTATAAAGCTGATTTATCTAATATTTCTAAGTTAGCTCAATATTTACAGAATCCGCAAAAAAGTTTTAAAACCATTCATGTTGCAGGTACCAATGGTAAAGGTTCTACCTCTAGTATGCTTTGTTCTATATTACAACAAGCTGGTTATAAGGTAGGCTTGTATACCTCGCCACACTTAAAAGATTTTAGAGAGCGTATTAAGATTAATGGCAAAGAGATATCTCAGGAGTTTGTAGTAAACTTTATTGATCAAAACAGAATCTTTTTTCAAGAAAACCAATTGAGTTTTTTTGAAATGAGTGTTGGTATGGCTTTTAGTTATTTTAAAGAACAACAAGTAGATGTAGCTATTATAGAGGTAGGAATGGGAGGCCGTTTAGATGCTACAAATATAATAGAGCCTTTATTGAGTGTTGTGACAAATATTGGCCTAGATCATACTATGTTTTTAGGTGATACTTTGCAAAAAGTAGCCACAGAGAAAGCAGGTATTATTAAGTCGAATACTCCTGTGGTAATCGGGGAATACACCCCAGAGACAAAACCTGTGTTTTCTATGATAGCTAAAGAGAAGAATGCTCCAATTTATTTTGCGCAAGATTCTTTTCAAGGTGAAATATTAACCAGTGATTTAAAAGGAGAGTATCAAAAAAATAATATCAGAACTGTGTGCCAAGCAATACAGGTGCTAAACGAGCATTTTACTATATCTTTGAGTGATATAAAGCAAGGGCTTTTAAATACAGTGAAAAACACTAATTTTCTTGGTAGATGGCAGCAATTAGGTACTGCTCCAACTATTATAGCTGATACCGCTCATAACGCTCATGGATTAGCTGTTGTTATGAAACAACTACAGAGTCAGTCTTATGAGCATCTTTATATTGTTTTTGGTGTAGTAAGTGATAAGGATTTGGACTCTATTTTGGAATTTTTGCCAAAAAGCGCTACTTATTTATTTTCAAAACCAGATAATTTTAGAGCTATGGACCCTTTGCTTTTAAAGCAAAAGGCAGAGCAGTATGGTTTAAAAGGGAAGGTTTACGACTCTATTTCAGAGGCTTATAAAACAGCTCAAGAATTAGCTTGCCAGAAAGACTTCATTTATGTTGGTGGTAGTACTTTTGTAGTGGCAGAAATTTTGTAAAAAAAGTAATAAAATACTTGCAGAGTTAAAATGAGGTCGTATATTTGCAGCCGTAATAACAACGATTGTTACACGTTCTTTTAAAAGGAAAAATGGGCGATTAGCTCAGTTGGTTCAGAGCACCTCGTTTACACCGAGGGGGTCGGGGGTTCGAATCCCTCATCGCCCACCATTTTTTCTAAAATATTGTTATTCCAAAACTTGTAAAATACATTTTTTGGGCGATTAGCTCAGTTGGTTCAGAGCACCTCGTTTACACCGAGGGGGTCGGGGGTTCGAATCCCTCATCGC
>CANROJ010000012.1 GCA_947632215.1 uncultured Flavobacterium sp.
ATATATTTGAATTAAAGTATCTTAATCTAAGATACCACTAATCGATAATATGCATCTTCTTCATAATAAAAGTTGCATTCTTATTTTGACAAACTCCTTGTCGTATTTTATAATCAAAATACAGATCGTCGTTTTTAATCTCTACTTCGAAACATTTATTACTCAAAACATCCGGATAGTCTTTGGTTATATTACACACCTCTAAATCATGGGTAGCAATAAGTCCGTAAGTTGATTCCTTGATGAGTTTGAGAATAACCCCAATGGTACCACTTTGTTTATCTTCTGAATTTGTTCCTCGTAGAATTTCATCTAAAAGCACAAAACTAGGTGTCTTGTGACTATTTTCAATAATCATATGAAGGCGCTTAACCTCTGCATAGAAATAAGACTCACTGTCTTTTAAAGAGTCACTAACTCCCATAGAAACATATAAGGGTAGAGGTAAAAAATTAGCCTTGGTAGAGCAAATAGGAGCTCCCATCTTAGCCAGAACTAAATTCACACCTATACTGCGTAAAAAAGTACTCTTTCCAGACATATTACTACCTGTTAAAATAACAAATCGCTGGTCTTGAAAACTAATATCATTACACACTCTGTTTTTTTTGTTTAACAAAGGATGTCCTAAATCTTTAAAGTACATTCCACTCTGGCTTTGCATACTAGCAAAACAATAGTCCCTGTTGTTATATGAGAAATTAGCCAGTGAATTTAACGCCTCAATCTCTCCCACTTTATCTATGCTATCCAATAAAAGAGAAGCATTTTTTTGCTTGAACTTTAATAATTTCTGCAATACATGAATATGGTATTGTCCCAAGCCATTAAAAATAACCATAATAAATAAATTATGTACCGTTTCTAACTTTTCGAAAATACCATATAATTGTTTTATTTTTTCACTAGCACTTGTATTATCTTTTGTAAATGCTTTAAGATATTGCTTCATTCTAGTGGTAGAAAAATTTTGTTTTTCTATCAACTCAATAATTAAGCTATAGCTATTAATGGTTTTTGATAATTGCTCTACCCCACCTAATTGATTCTGAATCTCTCTAGTCTTAGACATTGAAAAAATAAGATTTATACCAAATAAAGTAGAGATAAGGTATCCCAATAAAATAGAATCTATAAAATAATAAGTTCCTATAGAAATCCATAATAATATTGGCAACACATAGGCTAAGACAATAGTAGTTTTACTTAATAACACCACTGGGCTTTGACTCCATTTCTTTAACTGATCGTATGCTTTTTTATCTAAGGACGAAATTTGACTAAAAGCATTAATCTGCTGGCGGTATTCTACCCTTTGGCTTAATTCTTTTATTGCATCTTGATTATCTTGAATTTGATCAACCTCAACGCCTAGATTTAGTAATTCACTTAACTTTTTCTTACCTATATAAGATGCAGTTCTATTGAGATACTCAAACAAGCTCTTAGGTCCAAAAATATCTAAATCAAAACTATATGGATGTTCAGGGTCTAAAAACTCTTGACCGTTCTCAAAATTAGAAATACCATTGTCTACAAAATCTAACTCCTTTTGATTCACTTCCAATAAGGCCAAGGCATATTGCATTTTCCAACTATACTCACTGTGCAATTTTAATAGTATAAGAAATACTATCACAAGAGAACCACTAAAGTAGAGATAGAAGAAATCTCCATGACGCACAGATAAGTAAAAGCTATAAATGACCCCTAGAAAAACCAGCAATCGAATGGCTCCTACTATCTTATATTTCTTACGCTCTTTGGCATAGTTGTGTTCAAATAATTCAATATTATTCTCATAAATCCCCATAATCAATACGAAATGTTGTTGGCTAATAATTTATATATATCTAACAAATATAGTCTAAAAGTAACCTTATTTTCTACAATAAACCATTTTTTAAATCAAACCACTCCCCTTAGAGACTAAAAAATAGCCATAAAGCAATTGAACTAAACTATCTATAAAAATAGATATAGAACACCAAGGTAGTAAAATGAAAAACGGTGAAGTGTCCCTAAGGGGTACTTCACCGTTTTACTATTATTTGATTTCCAAGTGGATTAAAATAAGTTTATTTATCAGCAGAGGCTTTTCTTTGCCTAGCTAAAAGAGTATTTTTCAATAACATTGCAATAGTCATAGGACCTACCCCTCCAGGAACTGGTGTAATAAAAGAAGCTTTTTTACTTACCATCTCAAAATCTACATCACCAACAATACTATATCCCTTTGGTGCATTTTTATCCTCTACACGTGTGATTCCAACATCCACAACTGTGACTCCTTGTTTTACCATGTCAGCCTTTAAAAAGTTAGGAACTCCTAAAGCAGAAATAATAATATCGGCTTGTTTGGTGAACTCCTGTAAATTAGCAGTACGGCTATGTGTTAGAGTAACTGTTGCATCACCAGGGGTTCCCTTACGCGACAACAAAATACTAATTGGACGTCCCACAATATGACTACGACCAATTACAACAACATTTTTACCACTAGTAGGCACATTGTATCTGTCTAAAAGCTCCATAATTCCATAGGGAGTAGCTGGAAGAAATGTTTCCATTTCTAAGGCCATCTTTCCAAAATTTGAAGGATGGAACCCATCTACATCCTTATCTGGATCGATTGCCATTAAAATATCTTGCTCACAAATGTGCTCAGGTAAAGGTAATTGGACTATATACCCATCGATATTTGGGTCTTGATTTAATTGATGGATTTTTTCTAGTAATTCCTCTTGGCTAATTGTTTGCTCTAAAGCTACCAAAGTGGATTCAAATCCGATTTGTTGGCAAGACTTTACTTTACTTTCTACGTAAGTTAAACTAGCCCCGTTACTTCCAACTAGAACTGCAGCTAAATGAGGAACTTTCTCTCCTCGCTGTTTCATTTGTTGAACCTGTTGTGCAATTTCGTTCTTAATATCCGCAGATACTTTTTTTCCGTCTAATAGTTGCATGTCAAAAATAATTGGTGTGTGTTAAAGTGTAATATGTGTGTGTGTGTGTATTTTATGCCCCTATACAGGTGTAAAAGCGAAAAGGTTTAAATTTCCTTCGAATTTTAAACCTTCTCTATAGTATTTTTATTGCATACCTTTCATGTTGCCCATCATTCTCATTAAGTTCTTTCCTTTTGAACCTTGCATCATCTTCATCATTTTGCTCATTTGATCAAACTGCTTAAGCAATTGGTTAACTTGTTGAATATCGGTCCCACTTCCCTTAGCAATACGCATTTTGCGTTTTGCATCTAAAATAGAAGGTTTACTTCGCTCAGCAAGAGTCATTGAATGTATGATAGCTTCTATGTGCTTAAAAGCGTCATCTTCAATTTCTACATCTTTTAATGCTTTTCCAACTCCTGGTAACATGCCTACTAAATCCTTCATGCTACCCATTTTCTTAACTTGTTGTATTTGAGACAAAAAGTCATCGAAACCGAATTCATTTTTAGCAATTTTCTTCTGAATCTTACGCGCTTCCTCCTCATCGTATTGGGCCTGAGCACGCTCTACTAAGGAAATAACGTCCCCCATCCCTAAGATACGATCGGCCATACGCTCTGGATAAAAAATATCAATTGCGTCCATCTTCTCACCAGTACCAATAAACTTAATTGGTTTATTTACTACTGATTTAATAGAAATAGCAGCTCCACCACGAGTATCCCCATCTAACTTGGTTAAGATAACCCCGTCAAAATTCAATCTATCGTTAAAAGCTTTAGCTGTATTTACCGCATCTTGTCCAGTCATAGAATCCACTACAAATAGAGTTTCATGTGGCTTAATGCTAGCGTGAATATTGGCTATCTCGCTCATCATTTGTTCATCCACCGCTAGACGCCCTGCTGTATCGACAATAACTACGTTAAAGCCATTACTTTTAGCATAAGCAATAGCGTTGGTCGCAATAGCTACTGGATCATTATTATCTTTCTCTGAATAAACTTCGATTCCCAATTGGTCTCCTACCACGTGTAATTGGTCAATAGCCGCTGGACGATAAACATCACATGCCACAAGTAAAGGCTTCTTATTCTTTTTAGTCTTTAAGAAATTTGCAAGTTTTCCAGAAAACGTTGTTTTACCAGATCCTTGTAACCCTGACATTAATATAACACTAGGAGTTCCCGATAGGTTAATACCAGCAGCCTCACCTCCCATTAATTGAGTTAATTCGTCTTTAACGATCTTAATCATCAATTGGCCTGGTTGTAAGTTGGTTAAAACATCTTGTCCTAAGGCTTTTTCTTTTACCTTATTGGTAAAATCTTTGGCTATTTTAAAGTTAACATCGGCATCTAATAATGCTCTTCTTACCTCTTTTAAGGTATCAGCAACGTTAACCTCTGTAATTTTACCATGCCCTTTAAGGATATGAAAGGCTTTATCTAATTTATCACTTAAATTATCAAACATATCGGTATTGATTTAATACTTTTCAAAAGCCAAAGATACTATATAAGTACATACGACACAAAACCCCCGAGCAACAAAATATACTTTTTTAAAAGAATTCTACTTTTGAATAAAAAAACACTATACAACCACTTGTAAAAATCCTGGTTTATAATTTAAAACTACGCCTTGCTAAGTATTTAGAGCCTGTAGACTTCTAAAGAAGCTTACTTTATAGATCCAGAAGCAATAAAGTCGTGCTGCTTTTCATTTATTGTGTACTTTTGCGCTTTAATTTCACCAATATGTCTAGCATAAAAGATATTTTTAGGCCATTTAAAAAAGATATTTCTAGCTTGGAATTACCAAGTCAATTTACTTTTCCGTTTTTCTATCAGCCCGACCCTTGGACTACCTTAGCCAGTGAGCAACTCATAGAGGAATTACAAAATGCCCCATTAATACAACCTTTATTTGATTCCGGTAATCCACAAGCTCTGGCTTGCGGAAAAATGTTTGGTGTCCTAGTGGTACAAAACCCCAAAGGAGACATAGGTTTTATTGCTGGATTTTCTGGAAAACTAGGTCCATACACCCATATGGATGGCTTTGTACCAAGTGTATTTGACTTATATAAAGAAGATGGTTTTTTTCTACAAGAAGAACAGGTCTTAAACCAGATTAACGCCCAGATAGATTTACTTGAGAAAGATACTAATCTTATAGATTTACAAACCAAGTTAAAACTCATTCAAGAGCAAAGTGATCTTGAAATTGAACAAAAAAAGACACAATTAAAATTACTAAAAGCCCATAGAAAGCAGCAGCGAATTAGTCAAAAAGAGCTTCTAGATCCTTTGCAATATATTGCTCTAGAGCAGGACCTTATCAAACAAAGCTTAAGAGACAAACACGAGCTGCGTGTGGTAAGTGAAAATTGGCAACAAACAATACAAGACCTTAAAGAAGCTATAACTCAAATACAAACCAAAATAGAATCTTTAAAGCAACAAAGAAAAACTAAAAGTAATGCTTTACAAAATAAGCTATTCTCACAATACCAATTCTTAAACAAACACGGACAAACCAAAGATTTATTAGATATTTTTGCCCAAACTGCTTTTAAACACCCGCCAGCTGCTGCCGGAGATTGTGCAGCTCCACGCCTATTGCAATATGCCTATTCACATAAGTTGCATCCCTTGGCAATGGCTGAGTTTTGGTATGGAGAGTCTCCTAAGAGTGAAATACGAAAACACCTACATTACTATCCTGCTTGTAAGGGGAAGTGTGAACCTATTTTAAATCACATGCTTCAGGGTTTACATGTAATGGATAATCCGCTTTTACAAAGCCCTTCTTTAGATAAAGACCTTGAGATCGTTTACCAAGACGATGATATAATCGTAGTTAATAAACCGCATGAATTCCTATCTGTACCAGGTATCTATATTAAAGATTCTGTTTATACCCGTATACAACAAATGTTTCCAAACACAGACAGCCCTTTAATAGTGCATCGTTTAGACATGGGAACTTCAGGTTTGCTTATTATAGCAAAAACAAAAAAAGCGCACAAAGCTTTACAAAAACAATTTCTGGAAAAAACAGTACACAAAACCTATGTTGCACTACTACATGGAATAGTAGAACCTGATAGCGGCACTATAGCTTTGCCTCTTACCCTTGATATCCAAGACAGACCACGCCAAATGGTTTGCTTTACCAATGGTAAACCAAGTATCACAAAATATCAAGTTTTACACAAAGCAAACAACACCACTAAAATACTGTTCTATCCAATAACTGGTAGAACCCATCAATTAAGAATGCATGCCAGTCATCCACTTGGGTTAAACTGCCCAATTATAGGAGATGACTTATACGGCAAGAGTAAAGACAGGCTTTATTTACATGCAAAAAAAATAACCTTTACTCATCCTAGTAGTAAAACAAGAGTTAGTTTTGAAGTCCAGGAAGACTTCTAAAATATTTTTTTGTAACTTTAAACACTAAATTAGTCCTTATGCCAGAAAAAAAAATACAGCTTGCAAAACACAAAAGAATTGCCACAGGTTTATTTATTGCCATGGCTGTTGTTTATCTTGCCATGGTTTTTGGTATAAAATACTATCAAGCCCCTTGGATGGGCTATGTTAAAGCTTTCGCAGAGGCTGCAATGGTTGGAGCTCTTGCTGATTGGTTTGCTGTAACAGCATTATTCAAACACCCAATGGGATTGAAAATCCCCCATACCAATATAATTGAAAACAGTAAAAACACCATTGGAGATAATCTAGGAGAGTTTGTTACCGATAACTTTCTAACAAGTCAAAACATACGACCTTATATCACTAAAATAGATCTTGCTTCTTTATTGGGAAATTGGCTTATAGTGCAAAAAAATCAAGAGTTAATAGAGAAGGAAGTTTGTCTTTTAGCTCGAAAGATACTATTGGATTTGGATCAAGAAAAAATAATAAATTTCTTACAAAACAAAGCCCAAGGAGCCTTAGAACAAGTCGATTTTCAAGCCATTTTAAGTCAAGGTTTAGTATATGCACTAGAGAAACAAGAACACAACCGTCTAATTAACGTAATCCTACCTAAAGTACAGATTTACGTGCAGCAAAACAAAGAGCAAATCTATCAGGCAGTGATTGAGAAAAAACCTATTTTAGGATTAATAGGAGGAAAAGCAGTAACTAGCCAATTAATCGCAGGAATACTTACCTTTTTAGAGGATATAGCCCAGCAGCCTGAGCATAAAATACGTCAAGAAATCACTATACGTTTAGAGGAATTAGCCCTGGAGATTCAAAATAGTCCACAGTGGAAGGATAAATTGGAACAATTAGTTGCACAGTTTATCTCTCCATCTACTTTAAGAAAATACATGGAGGATTTCTGGTATTCTTCGCAAGAAGTATTACTGGAGCAATTGGACAATAAACAAGGGGCCCTTAGATCGTATTTCACTACAAGTTTGAATCAAGTTGCAAAGGATCTACAGTCCGAAGAACAACTACAGCAAAAAATCAATAATTGGGTACAACAAACCGTTTACCGTCTTGCTTTGAAAAACACAAAAGAAGTAAGTACGCTCATTAAAAATACTGTAGAGAAATGGGATGGTAGAGAACTAAGCGATAAGCTAGAATTAGAGGTAGGAAAAGATCTTCAATTTATCCGTATCAACGGTACTATAGTGGGTGGTTTAGTAGGTCTTTTAATCTACATTATCACTACCTTAATTATATAGGTCTTAATAATATAGACCCTAATTTTAAAAACAAATTACAAAAATCGATCCCTTAATCCTTGGATAAACAATTTACTTACCGTTGGCTGGGTTTGCTTTAAAAAGTCAAAGTAATTTAATAACTCTTGCTTTCTTTTTGCACTAAGACAAACACTAGAGGTTGCCACAAAAGTATCGTAAGAAATATGTGCTGCACATCCATAATCAAACAGATATTCTTTCCCACCTCTTTGTAAGAGCTCTTGTATAAATAAATGAAAATAAGGATGTACTTGGAAATTTAATTGAGAAGTTCTCCCCAAGGCAATAAACAAATCTTTTAATAGATTTAGCTTAACTGTTTCCAATTCAAAAAAAAACTTGTTCGGCTAATTGGAGTCTAAAAAAAAGATTTGCATCGTGAAATTTACCCCCAAATTTACCATTCCATTCTAAATCTAAGTAGGCCGAATCTACGGGCTGATAATTGTGAATAAATTCTTGAATATTTGCATTAGCTCTAACCATAGAGTAAAGGTATAAAAAAAAACAGTTGCGAGAATACACAACTGTTTTTATAGACTCTTATTATATATTTGTTCTTATCTTAAATAATCTATAAGACCTTGTAAATCTAACTCTAACTGTTCAGAGGTAGCTAAGTTTTTTAAAGTAAATTTATTTTCTTGTATTTCTTGACTTCCCACTAAAACAGCAAATGGAATTGATTTTTTATCAGCAAATTGAAATTGCTTTCCAACCTTAGCCTTATCGGGGTATAATTCACATTTAATACCATTATCTCTTAAAGCCATTGCCCCTATCATAGCATAGCTCATTTCTTCTTGGCCCATATTTAAGAAAAGAACCTTGCTTGCTGCATTTACTTGATCTGGGAACACACCTAATTCTTCCATCACTAGATAGATACGATCTAATCCAAAAGAGATTCCTACACCACTCATGTTGTTTAATCCAAAAATACCAGTTAGATCATCGTAACGACCACCTCCACCTATCGAACCAATTGCAACTCCCTGTGGAGCTTGAATTTCATATATAGCACCAGTGTAGTAATTTAATCCTCTAGCCAATGTAACATCTAAATTCAAAAATGCACTTTGTAGGCCTATTTTCTGAATCTGTTGACCAACAAACTCCAATTCTTGTACTCCTTTTAAACCTTCCTCTGAAGTACTTAAAAGCTCTTTTAATTTAGAAATCTTTTCTTCAAAACTCCCCGTAAAATGAAATAGAACTTGCACTTTTTCCAAAGCACTAGGATCAATACCCTTTTGTATCATTTCCTTTTCTACTCCCTCTTGGCCAATTTTATCTAACTTATCTAAAGCAACCGTAAAGTCAATTAACTTATCACTGGCTCCTATAACCTGAGCAATACCAGATAAAATTTTACGGTTATTTAATTTAATAGTAACTCCTTTAACTCCTAATTCAGTAAAGACTCTATCGTAAAGGGTAACAAATTCAACTTCTTGCCATAGGGAAGTACTACCGATAACATCAGCATCACATTGAAAAAACTCTCTATAACGACCTTTTTGCGGACGATCTGCTCTCCATACGGGTTGAATTTGATAACGCTTAAAGGGAAAATCAATTTCATTTTGGTGCATCACTACATAACGTGCAAAAGGTACTGTTAAATCGTATCTTAAAGCTTTCTCACTAATTTGATTAGTTAGTTTAGCGCTATTTTTTTCTTGCAATAATTCACCATCTGCTTTAGACAAATAATCTCCTGAATTTAGAATTTTAAAAATCAAACGATCCCCTTCTTCCCCATACTTCCCTAAAAGAGTGTCTAAGTTTTCAAAAGAAGGTGTTTCAATGGGATGGAAACCAAATTTCTCAAATCCATGTCGAATAGTTTGCATAATGTATTGTCTTTTTGCCACTTCGCTAGGAGAAAAGTCTCTTGTTCCTTTTGGAATTCCAGGTTTTTTTGCCATTTTTTTGTCCTTTAATTATTGATTCTTTGCACAAAAATACACCTTTTTTTTTGCATCCTCACCCTCTGAGATTACTATAAATTAATACCCAATAATAATTCTATATCTACTTTAGAAATAAAGTATTTAATATAGTTTGTTATTTTTTTTATTTAGATGTAACTTTTCTTCAAAATTAGCTACCAATAGTTATGTTGAAAATTGCTTTTGAAAATATTAGTATCGCACTTAGTAGCATACGAAGTCAAATGACGCGTACCTGTATTACTATCTTTATAATTGCCATTGGCATATGGGCATTAGTAGCTATACTCTCAGTGGTTAACGCTCTTAAAAACACCATTATAGAAGACTACTCTTCCATGGGAGCAAACACCTTAACTATTCAAAGATACAGTGCACAAGCAAGGTTACAACAAAATGATGCTAATCGCATTGTAAATCCCCCTATTACTTACAAGCAGGCTTTAGAACTCAAAGAAAACTACCATTTCTTCTCTTCTTTAATCTCCATTTCTTTTAATGCAGCCTCGGGTGTAGAGGTTAAGAGTGATCGAGATAAGACGGATCCAGAAATTTCAATAGTAGCAGTGGATGAAAATTACCTCTATAATAGTGGGCTTACTACAGAGCAAGGAAGAAATTTTAATTATACCGACATCAACTCTAACCATTATGTATGTATCATAGGTGCTGACTTAGCCACTGGATTATTTAAAGGACAAGATCCAGTGGACCAGTTGGTGTCTATACGAGGATATAAATTTAAGATTATTGGGGTCTTAAAACCCAAAGGAAATACATTTGGCAACAGTGAAGATCAAAGAATATTTATACCAATTGGCATTGGAAGAGCCATCTTTACTGCCCCCGATATTAATTACACTATAAAGATATCCATCACCAAAGAGGGGTACTTAGACTCGGCCAACGACCTTGCTCAAATAGATTTTAGAAACATTCGTGGACTAAGCCCAAGTGAACCAGATAATTTCGGGATTGCTAGAAGTGATGATATGTTGCGTTCGATGATCAATCAAACAAACACATTAAATATAGCTGCTTGGATGATTGGACTAATAACAATTTTAGGATCCTCTATCGCTCTTATGAACATCATGCTAGTCTCGGTAACAGAGCGAACAAAAGAAATAGGTATTAGAAAAGCCCTTGGTGCAACTAGGAGAATAATAGCATGGCAATTCTTTACTGAAACAGTTATAATTGGACAACTAGGAGGTGTTTTAGGCACAGCTCTAGGTGTACTTACGGCCTATGTGCTAACAATCTTGATGAATTTCTCGTTCGCCCTACCTTATCAGGCCATTATAGCTGCCTTTATCACAACCTTCTTTGTAGCTATTGTATCGGGATTATATCCTGCTTTAAAAGCATCTAAATTAGACCCGGTAGAGGCTTTAAGATACGAATAAAGCCTTAATAATACAAAGACAAATCAAAACCCAGATGAGCATTATAACGCTCATACTCTTTGTCCAAAGTGGCTCTTAAATGAATCTTTTGCTGGCTATATGGGTGGGTAAAACTAAGCTCTAAACCATGAAGTAACATAGCTGTTAAACCGTAGGTATCTAACCAAAGTTTATTTTGTTTATTACACCCATGAGGTCTACTTCCTAAAATAGGATGAAAAATATGTTTGAAATGTTTGCGTATCTGATGTTGTCTACCGGTGATGGGAAAGACTTTAACCAAAGAATAGCGAGAAGTATCATGAGTCTTACTTGCCAAAGGAATTTCTACTTTTTGTAAACGCACATAATTAGTTAGAGCTTGTTGCTTTACACCTGCATCATTTGTTAAAGCATAATTTATTTGTTCTTCAAGGGCAGTGTACCCCCTTACAATAGCTAAATAGGTTTTCTCTACCTCTCTGGTGGCAAAAGCTTCATTTAAAATTTTAAGGGTCTGTTTATCTAAAGCAAAAAGTAATACCCCTGAAGTTTTGCGATCCAAACGATGTACCGGATATACCTTTTGCCCAATTTGATCTCTTAAGATTTGAATGGCAAATTCCTTTATATCACTAGCTATAAAACTTTTGTGCACTAATAAATCTCTAGGTTTATTAATTGCGACAATATATTGGTCTTGGTAAAGAATTTCTAACATAAATACAAAGATAAAAAAGCCAAGGATAAAAAATTCCTTGGCTTAGTTTTTATTATTTGCTGCACCATTTAAACAGCAATAATTTATATTATTTTAAATAACACAGTTTAACTTTCGAAGCATATCTACATGCATAATACCATCTAGATCATAATCCAACGATACAGCTTCGAAACCAAAACTAGCGTAAAAATTATTTAAATATACTTGAGCACCGATTTGGATATCTTGAGCACCAAATAATTCATCTATTTTCTCCAAAGTAAAGTTCATCAAAGTTCTACCTAACTTTTTATCTCTAAAATCCTGACTAACCGCTACTCGTCCTATGGACATTTGGGGATAACTCAACCCCGGAGGTACAATACGAGAACAAGCAATAATGCGAGGTCCATAGGTTGCAAAAACATGTAAACAATTCTGATCTTTATCGTCTAACTCAGGATAAGGACAATTCTGCTCCACCACAAAAACCTGTGTTCTTAATTGCAAAATAGCATACAACTCATGGTTAGTTAATTCATTAAATGATTTAGTATTCCAGTGTATATTATTCATAGCTGCTCATTTTTTTTATAACAAAGATAGAATTTTACACAAGCTTTAACTAGTAAAAAATTATTTATAAGTGCGTAAATTACTTGTTTGATTCTTCAATGTATTTAAAAACAAACCAAGTTGATTTTGACTCTATCTCTAAAGTAACTCTTGCATTTTTTGTATAACCTCTTCCCATAATAATAATTCACTTGAATCTGTAGAAGTGTTTACATTGGCAGATAAACTTAAATTAGGCTGCATTAAAACTTGTATGGCTGGTCTGGGTTCTTCTTCAAAGCGATCTAATCCTGCAAACAACAGCTTTTCTTGGGCTAGCATATCTACTAAAGCAACTTCGTTTATTGCCTGAGGATAAGCACAGTTTATAATTCCCAATAAGTTAGAGCACATTTGTAAATCATTTTGATCAATCACATAAGAGCTAAAAAAACGAGTATGCACACTAATAAAATGACTCTTTTCTAGCACCTGTTCTTTACTGCTACTTTCCAATTCTACTTTAAAACGTATTTCATTGGGTAGGATATACTCATTGGCAATTTTACTAACTTGAGGGTCGTGATAAATCACATGCATGCCCAAAGCTAAGGCTTTTTGTGCCACTAACTCACCTGCGAGATCCATACCTATAATACCTAGAGTTTTACCCGCTAATTCAATACCATTTTTATAAGATTCATGTAATGCCTTAAAATTTATATCTCCTTCTAATGGCATTTGTCTATTGGAATCTTGCAATAATCTAGCACCACTTAAAAGATGAGCAAACACCATTTCTGCAGTAGCATTACTCAAAGAATTTTGTGCCCAAATAGCTTTAATTCCGTTGCTTTTGGCATAGTCTATTAACTCTAGGCTAACATTAGTTGTTGCCCAAACAATAGCCTTTAAATGAGATAATTCATCTAAAGTTTCCTTATCGAGCAAAGTTGCGTTTTCAATAAATAATATATCAATGTCTTTGGTCTTTGTATAAGATGGCAATTGAGCTTTGGCTACTCTAACTTGTAGTGTTTCAAAACCTAGATGCTCTAATTCCTTAACAACTTCTTGACTAGTACCATCGTTAATTAAAATTTTCATAACTTATATTTTATCTATGCCCTTGGCATATATTGTCTTAAATTTTAAATCTTCTTTTTTTGGCTTAAAAGCTCCTATATTTTATGCTTAGTATACTCTAAAACTTGACACAAAACCTCGACACTCTCAATATCCATGGCATTGTACAAAGAGGCCCTGTAACCACCTATCTCTCTATGCCCTTTTAGATTTACCAATTGATTTTCTTTGGCTAAAACATCAAATATTTGTTCGAATTTATCCCCCTTAAAACGCCAAGTTACATTCATCTTGGATCGAGATTCTTTATCTGCAATGCCTTCAAGGAAATCCATAGAATCTAAGGTGGTGTATAACAATGCTGCTTTTTTATTGTTTTTTTGCTCTATAGATGCCACTCCTCCTTGTTTTCTTAACCATCGAAGGTTAAGTAAGGTAGTATAGATGGCAAAAACATTGGCTGTGTGGTACAAACTATCCTTTAATGCATGAGTCTGGTAATGCAACATCGAGGCCGATACAGGCTTTGCACTTTGTAAAAAATCTCTACGAGCAATAACTACACTTAGACCTGCTGGACCGATATTCTTTTGGGCACCGGCGTAAATTAAGTCAATCTCATTGTAGGGAAATTCTCTAGAATATATATCCGAACTCATATCACAAATTAAAGGTGTATTTGTCTGGACTCTTGGCATCTGTGCAAACTGAGTTCCATAGATAGTATTATTAGAAGTAAAATGCAGGTAATCATAAGTCCCTTGTACTTCTATATCCCTGGCAATACTACTATAGTTACTATCCTTAGCATCCCATACTACAGATACATCACCTAAGCCACGAGCTTGCTCGATAGCTTTCCTAGCCCACACACCAGTATTGATATAGGCTGCTTTGTTGTGTAAGAAATTATAAGGTACACGCAAAAATTCCATCGAAGCCCCCCCTTGTAAAAACAAAGCAACATACTCTTTAGGATCTAAACCCAATAAGGATAGAGCCAAAGATTGAGCTTCTTGCAAAATGGCAATAAACTCTGGTGAACGATGAGAAATAGACAAAATAGACACCCCACTATTATTGTAGTCCAATATTGCCTGAGCAGCCTGCTGGTAAACACTTTGAGGTAACAAACAAGGCCCTGCGCAAAAATTATGTACCTTACTATTCATATACCATGTTTTTTTACAAATTCAATAAAAAGCTCATAGTATCTACATTATCTGCATAATCCCATAAAGCTGGACTTTGGGTTTGTCCAAAATCAATACTATCACTAACTAAATTGTTAGATACAATACATTGAATTTTTTGTTTATCGTTTTTCAATTCTAATTCTAAGGCTGATAAAGAATCATAATAACTATAAAACACAGAGGATATAGGAGAGGAATAGCCTTTATCTTCTTTAATAGTTAAAAAACCATTATCCAAAATTTTGAATTCACTCATTAAGAACACTGCCTTATTATAATCGTAATTATTGGCATATCTATCGTAATTAATCACCTCATTATAAGGATACATACCCTGGAAGAAATGATCGAAATCATATTGCTTTGGAATATATATTTTAGACACATTACGACAACCTAGACCGAAATAGGTAAATACATCTTTACCTAAGGCAATCATCTGCTCAGGGGTTTCCTGTCCATTTAAAACTGCTACCGAATTCCTATTCTTACGAATGATATTTGGAACACCACTAAAATAATACTCAAAATAACGTGCCGTATTATCACTTCCTGTAGCAATTACTGCATCAAAACCATCTAGCTTATTTTCCACAAATTCAATGCGATCTACAAATAAGGGCTCTATTTGTTTTAAATAATGAGCAATAAAAGGCAATAATTTTTGATCGTTACTAGAGAGTTTGACTAGTGCAATATTACCCGAAAGCAACACAGTTATAAAATCATGGAACCCAACAAGAGGAATGTTACCAGCTAAGATAAGTCCAATCTTTTTTAATGGTTCTTTGTCAAAGGAGTACTTTGCACACCAAAGATCAATATTTTGTTTGGTTAAGGCTAAAGCCCAAGACTCTATACAAATTAATACTTGCTCCTTGGTAAACCATCCATTGTAATGTACAGCAGTGTTAATTAATTCATTGAATTGTTGATACAACTCCCCTTTATCAAGACATTGTGTATCTTCTTGTAACTCATGCTGAGTAAATTGACTTAAAAAGGATCCTAATTTAACAAAAGCATTTTTTTTAACATCTAAATCCATATTGATTTGTTTGTGAATTGTTTTGGGTGTAAATTTGTAGCAAAGTTAATACATATAATATAAAAATATAAGCTATGGCAATCATTATAACAGACGAATGCATTAATTGTGGAGCTTGCGAACCTGAATGTCCCAATACAGCTATATATGAAGGTGCCGACGATTGGAGGTATAAAGACGGAACTGCTTTAACAGGAACTGTTGTATTACCCGATGGTACAGAAGTACAAGCGGATGCTGCTCAAGAGCCAATATCCGATGATCTGTATTATATTGTCCCTTCAAAATGTACAGAGTGTAAAGGTTTTCACGATGAACCTCAATGTGCGGCGGTATGTCCGGTGGACTGTTGTGTACCGGATGACAATCACGTAGAGGATGAAAAGACTTTACTAGAAAGGCAAGCATTTTTACACAATCATTAAAAATAGAGGCGATATCCACAGGGCATCGCTTTTTTTATTGCCTTACTTAAAGGTAACTTTATATTACTACCCATACCCTTTTAAGGGCAAAGTTTACTTACTTTAAAAGTTTTTTAAAAATTTGCTGTGTTTTTTTCGTATATTTATGTCTCAAGTTTAACTAGAGACTTTAAAAATTATTACTATGAAAAAAGAAAATCTATTTTTAGCATTACCTGTACTTCTAGTAACTACATCTATGTATGCCGCTGGCCCATCGATTTCCTTATATGGAGGGGGAATAACAATAGGCTCAATTTTTGCGGTATTCTTATCCTGGAAAAGAAACCATTCCATATTATGGGCAATTCTGCATTTTTTCTTCGGTTGGATCTACGTTATTTACTATCTGCTTACCAAAGACTAACACATAAAACACCCCTATAGCTATAAAAGATAAAGCAAAACTAAAGGATCAAGTCCATAAAATGTACAAAATCCTTCTAGTGGGAGACATCTATGAAAACAAAAAACGACCAAATCTTATTCTAGAGCTAAAGTTTTAATACCCCAAATAAATAATTTAAACCACTAAAGAAATAACCTAGTATTTTAAAAAGAAAAACTTTCGCGATAAAACTAGCATTTAATTAAAGCAAAAAGATAATTATTCTTCTTCTAATTCTGCCTGGTATCTACATTAATCCATATTATTTTGTATATTGCGCACAATAAATATTCTTTTTTCACCTATTCTATTTAGCTTAACGCAATAACCCTTACAAGGTTTTATAGAATAAAATACATAAAACTTAAAATATTTTTCAAAAAGGTTTTGTAAGAGAAAAAAGACTTTATATATTTGCACTCGGTTTTGAAGCTACCTACTTCAAAACTTATATAGAAGAAGTAAAATTTAAGATTTAAAGATAAAAGCAATGAGCAAGAGAACGTTTCAACCATCGAATAGAAAAAGAAGAAACAAACACGGTTTCATGGACAGAATGTCTACACCTAACGGTAGAAAAGTATTAGCAGCAAGAAGAGCTAAAGGAAGACATAAATTAACTGTTTCTTGTGAAACAAGACATAAAAAATAATGTTTTTTTAAAACATGAAAAAAGGTGTTACTATAATGGGTAACGCCTTTTTTTATACTCAATCCAAACGGATTCACAACAATTCACGAAAAAAAGACCACAAACACAGCACTAAACTTACTTTTTTCCTAAAAGAGTATTTAACATAACAACACTAAAAATGCCTAAAGACAACTCTATCAAAACGGTTTTAATTATTGGTTCGGGACCTATAATTATTGGACAAGCGTGTGAATTCGACTATTCTGGTTCACAATCAGCTAGATCATTAAAAGAAGAGGGAATAAAAGTTATCTTAATTAACTCCAACCCTGCTACCATTATGACTGACCCTTCCATGGCGGATCATATTTATTTAAAACCACTAACTGCAAGATCTATCATTGAAATCTTAGTTGCACACCCGGACATTGACGCTGTACTACCTACAATGGGTGGACAAACTGCGTTAAACCTATGTTTAGAGTGTGACGAAAAAGGAATTTGGTCAGATTTTGGAGTGCGATTAATTGGAGTAGACATTAATGCCATTAATGTTACAGAAGACCGTGAGCAATTCAAACAATTACTTCATACAATTGACGTACCTGTTGCCCCAGCAAAAACAGCTACATCTTTCTTAGAAGGAAAAGAAATTGCCCAAGAATTTGGTTTTCCACTAGTAATTCGTCCATCCTTTACTTTAGGAGGTACGGGAGCTGCTTTTGTACATTCACAAGACCAGTTCGACGAGCTATTAACCTATGGCTTAGAGGCCTCGCCAATCCATGAAGTTTTAATTGACAAAGCTTTACTTGGGTGGAAAGAATATGAATTGGAACTTATCCGCGATAAAAATGATAACGTTGTTATTATCTGTACTATCGAAAATATGGATCCAATGGGTATTCACACAGGAGATAGTATTACAGTTGCCCCAGCAATGACCTTATCGGATACTACTTTCCAAAAAATGCGTGATTTATCGATCCGCATGATTCGCGCAATTGGTAACTTCGCTGGTGGATGTAACGTGCAATTTGCCGTATCTCCAGATGAAAAAGAAGATATCGTTGCAATTGAAATCAATCCACGTGTTTCTCGTTCTTCTGCCCTTGCATCAAAAGCAACAGGATACCCTATTGCTAAGGTTGCCACTAAATTGGCTTTAGGATATACACTAGATGAATTACAAAACCAAATTACTAAATCTACTTCGGCTTTATTCGAGCCTACATTAGATTATGTAATTGTAAAAATACCTCGTTGGGATTTTGATAAATTCCAAGGAGCAGACCGTACATTAGGTCTTCAAATGAAATCTGTTGGAGAGGTGATGGGAATTGGACGTTCTTTCCAAGAAGCCCTACACAAAGCAACACAATCCTTAGAAATCAAAAGAAACGGTTTAGGAGCCGATGGTAAAGGATATACTAATTATGACCAAATCATCGATAAATTAACTAATGCTTCATGGGATAGAGTATTTACCATTTATGATGCAATTCAACATGGTATTCCACTTAGTAGAATTCACGAGATCACCAAAATTGACATGTGGTTCTTAAAGCAATACGAAGAACTTGCTACATTAGAGAAACAAATCTCTACCTATGATATTGATACTTTACCTAAAGATCTTTTATTAGAAGCTAAGCAAAAAGGTTTTGCCGATAGACAAATCGCTCATATGCTTAATACTTTAGAGAGTAAAGTACATAAAAAACGCGAAGAGTTAAATATCCAACGTGTATTTAAATTAGTAGATACTTGTGCAGCAGAATTCGCAGCAAAAACACCATACTACTACTCTACATTTGAACCAGAAATTCAAAATGCAGATGGAACTACTTACTTAGCTAATGAAAGTGTAGTTTCTGATAAAAAGAAAATCATTGTACTTGGTTCAGGTCCCAACCGTATTGGACAGGGAATTGAATTTGATTACTCTTGTGTTCACGGGGTAATGGCCGCAGAGCAATGTGGATATGAAACTATAATGATAAACTGTAACCCTGAGACGGTTTCTACCGACTTTGATACAGCCAACAAATTATACTTCGAACCAGTATTCTGGGAGCATATCTACGATATTATTCGTCATGAAAAACCAGAAGGTGTAATTGTTCAATTAGGAGGTCAAACTGCCTTAAAATTAGCAGAAAAATTAGACCGTCATGGTATAAAAATCATTGGAACTAGTTACGATGCATTAGACCTTGCAGAAGATCGAGGACGTTTTTCAACACTATTGGAGGAGTTAGAAATTCCTTTCCCTCGTTTTGGAGTAGCTAAAACAGCTGAGAAAGCTCTACAGCTTGCAGATGAATTAGACTTCCCATTACTTGTTCGTCCTTCTTACGTATTAGGAGGTCAGGGAATGAAAATTGTGATCAACAAAAAGGAATTAGAGGAACATGTAATTGAACTTTTAAACTCTATTCCTGGCAACACTCTTTTATTAGACCACTACTTAGATGGAGCAATAGAGGCAGAAGCAGATGCTATTTGTGATGGAGAGAACGTACATATTATCGGAATCATGGAACACATCGAACCATGTGGAGTACACTCTGGAGACAGCCACGCTATGTTGCCACCATTTAACCTAGGAGAGTATGTTTTACAACAAATTAAAGACCATACAAAAAAGATAGCTATAGCTTTAAAAACAGTTGGATTAATCAATATTCAGTTTGCTATTAAAGACGATATCGTATACATTATCGAGGCTAATCCTAGAGCATCTAGAACTGTACCATTTATAGCAAAAGCTTATGGTGAACCATATGTAAACTATGCTACCAAAGTAATGCTAGGTCATAACAAAGTGACGGATTTCACATTTAATCCACACTTAAACGGATACGCAATCAAAACACCAGTATTCTCTTTTAACAAATTCAAAAATGTAAACAAAGCTTTAGGCCCAGAGATGAAATCAACCGGAGAAAGTATTCTGTTTATTGACAGCTTAAAAGACGATACTTTCTACGACATTTATTCACGTAGAAAAATGTACTTAAGTAAATAAGACAATATTATTTATACTAAAATGAGGTTAGAAAATCTAACCTCATTTTTTTTTGCTACAAACCCTAGCAACACTTATGATTAAATATGGTGAATTTTATCTATTTTTACCTTCTTAGTAATTCACTCTTATTTCATGTTCTAATGACTACACCATTACTACTTATTTTAGGTCTTATTAGCCTTGCGCTACTACTTATTTTGTTAAAACTATTTGGCCAAAAAAATGGCAATAGTAAACATATGTATTCTTTAGAGGCGCAAAACACCTTCTTGAATCAGCAAATTCAGGATCTACACAATCAAAAAAAACACTTACTAGAGAGTGAGCAACTACTGCGTATTGACAACCAAGATTTAATTGCCAGCAATGCAAAAATGCAAATGCAAATCACTCAGCTACAAGATTTACTATCCCAAAACAAACTACAAGCAAAACATTACCAGGAAGAATTTAGTCAACAATTTGAACTACTAGCCAATAAAATACTTGAAGACAAAACTCAGCGTTTTACCGATGTTAATAATCAAAACATACAGCGTATACTGCTTCCTTTACAAGAAAAGATAAAGAATTTTGAACATAAAGTCGAACAAACCCACAAAGAGAGTATCGACCAACATGCCGCACTTCGCCAACAAATATTTGGTCTACAACAAGTAAGCACTACCATGAGTGAGCAAACTCTAAATTTAACTAAGGCTTTAAAAGGAGACAATAAAATGCAGGGCAATTGGGGGGAAATGATTCTAGAGAGCGTTCTAGAGAAATCCGGACTAGAAAAAGACAGGGAATATTTCACCCAAGCAAGCTATACCGATGACAATGGCAAACGTTTACAACCAGATGTAGTAATACACCTACCTTCAAAGCGTCATATGGTTATAGACTCAAAAGTATCTTTAGTGGCCTATGAGAAATTTGTCAATCAAGAAGATCCATCGCAAAAAGATGCTTTACTTGCCCAACACCTTTTATCTATTCAAAGACATATAGATTCTCTATCTTCTAAAAACTACCAGGAATTATATCAGGGTAGTTCACCTGATTTCGTGTTGATGTTCATCCCTATTGAAACTGCTTTTTCCCTAGCTATATCTAAAGACCCACACTTATATACAAAAGCTTTTGAGAAGAATATTGTCATTGTAACTCCCTCTACTCTACTGGCAACTTTGCGAACAATTGAATCAATGTGGAGTCAAAAAAAACAAACCCAAAATGCATTTGAAATAGCTAAAAGTGCAGGTTTATTATATGACAAATTCGCAGGTTTAGTTCAAGATTTAAATAAAGTAAGCATCAAACTAGAAGAAGCAAAAATAGCCCAAGATCAAGCATTTAACAAACTTAGCCAAGGTAAAGGAAATCTGATTGTTTCGGTGCAAAAATTAAAACAGATGGGTGCAAAGGCAAAAAAATCTTTAGAACAAAACTATACCGATATACAGGAAAACACAATAGAGTAAAACTCCAAGACTAGTTTATCTCTCACTAATAACCTAGCTAATTAAAATACTACTTTTTAATTAGAGCTATAAAGCTTACTTTTACTAAACAAAGCTATCTATTTTAGTTAAACCTTTATACTTGTATGATTTTTAAAGACAAACACGCCGCTGACATTGCTGAAGATTTAACTGCAATGAAAAAAAATGATAGAAACCTTGAGTTTCTAAAACTACCTGCGGATATAAAGGTGGAGGTTTTTTCTTTTCTTGAAATAAATATTAAGGAGGAAATAGTACGAAGTATGACCCAAGAAGATTATGCCGAGGTACTTAATAACTTAGAACCAGATGATAGAACAGAAATACTTGAAAACTTCCCAGATGAATTAATTAAGTATTCCATTAACTTACTAAATGATACTGAAAAGCAAATAGCTCTTAATTTAATAGGTTACAAAGAGGATAGTATTGCCAGGTTAATGACTCCTTTATATATTCAAACCAAAAAGGATAAAACCGTAAAACAGGTACTGGAACATATTAAAAAATATGGAAAAAAAGCAGAGACCTTAAACTATATTTACGTGGTGGATGATCATAATAAGTTAATTGATGATCTAAAAATAGGCCAGCTCTTATTAGCAGATCAAGATACACTTATAAGTGAATTAATAGATAACAACTTTGTTTCTATTACCTCAACAACTCCAATGGAGGATGCCTTTGATATTTTCGAAAAATACGACAGATCTGCCTTGCCAATAATCACCGAAAAAGGCGTTTTGGTTGGGATTGTGACTTTTGATGATATTTTAGATAAAATAAAAGACAGAGATACCGAAGATATTCAAAAATTTGGGGGAATGGAAGAATTAGATCTCTCCTACACCCACACTCCTTTATTTGAATTAGTTAAAAAAAGAGCCGGTTGGCTAATCATTCTATTCTTGGGAGAGATGCTAACAGCATCTGCCATGGGATATTATGATGGTGAAATTGCCAAGGCTGTAGTCCTAGCTCTATTTGTACCTCTAATTATATCCAGTGGAGGTAACTCTGGGAGCCAAGCAGCTTCGCTAATTATTAGAGCAATGGCCTTGGGAGAATTAAAGATAAACGATTGGTGGTATGTAATGCGAAAAGAATTAGCCTCTGGAGTGATGCTAGGAGGTCTTTTAGGTGTTATAGGTTTTATCCGTATACTAATATGGCAACAAGCCGGCATTTATGATTACGGAGAACACTGGCTGTACGTTGGGCTAAGCGTGTCTATTTCTTTAGTAATTATTGTTCTATGGGGAACCCTATCGGGTTCATTGATTCCCTTTGCACTGCGCAGATTCGGATTAGACCCCGCTACAGCATCAGCTCCCTTTGTAGCCACCTTAGTGGACGTTTCCGGGCTTATAATCTATTTTAGTATTGCTGCATTACTTCTAAGTGATAAGTTACTCTAAAGACCTTTAAATAAGGCTCCTCTTTGTATTTTTATTAACCTTATAATTAATACAACAATACAACCCCAGACTATTTTTCTAAGACAAATTTAACCTTTTTCATATCAGGTAAAAGCCAAGCTACAATACCAAGAAGTGGCAAAAACGCACATATATGATAGATATAGTCTATAGAAGTCTTATCGGCCAACCAGCCTAAAACAGCAGAACCTACTCCACCCATACCAAAGGCAAAACCGTAAAACAACCCAGATACCATTCCTATTTTTTTAGGTAACAATTCCTGTGCATAAACCAAAATAGAAGGGAAAGCAGACGAAATAATAAGCCCTATAAATACAATTAAAACACCAGTCCAAACTAGCCCAACGTAAGGCAATGCCATAGTTAAAGGAGCTACCCCTAGGACAGAGAACCAAATAATGTATTTGCGTCCAAATTTATCACCAAAGAAACCACCTATTAGAGTACCTAAAGCAGTTGAGAAAAGGAATAAAAATAAATAAATCTGAGCACTAGTATAAGATATAGAAAACTTATCCATTACATAGAACTGAAAATAACTCGAAATACTAGCTACATAAAAATATTTTGAGAAAATTAGCACCAATAGAATAACAATAGAGCTCTGAATTCTAAAATTACTAAGCATAGGCACATAAATCTCTTTGTGTTTCTTAGCCGTTTTATTAGCTAAAACTCCTTTATACCAAGTACCGATATAGTAGTAAACAACTTGAGCAACCAAGCCTATTACTAAAAACCATAATAGATAAACCTGAGAATAAGGAAGAACAATCCAAGCAACAAGTAAAGGAGCAATAGAAGTTCCTGTATTACCCCCGATTTGGAAAATACTCTGGGCTAAAGATCTCTTTCCCCCAGAGGCTACAAAAGATACTCTTGAGGATTCTGGATGAAAGATAGAAGAACCAATTCCGATTAAAACAACCGCTACTAAAATCCATAGATAACTAGGTGCATAGGCCAATAGTATAATACCAAATATGGAGCAAACCATACCATAAATTTGAGAATATGGCTTTGGGTTGGCGTCGGTATAAGTACCCACCAAAGGCTGAAGTAAAGATGAAGATATTTGGAAGCAAAAAGTAATCATACCTATTTGAGCAAAATCTAAGGCGTAATTATCTTTTAACAAAGGATAAATAGCCGGTACGATAGCTTGGATAAAATCGTTAAATAAATGCCCTATACTTATTAATAATAGTATAGGGTAAACAGTAGTTTGGGCATTTGTTTGTTCTTGTACTTTGCGATTAAATCGCTGAGCAAAAGAAGATACTTTAGTCATAATAAATTATTCTAATAAAGTGCAAAGATAAAGGTTAATATAATGTTGTGCATTAAATGAAAGCCCAAAATTTTTGTATCTTTCGCTTTTAAGTATTTTTACTATCTATCCCACAAAAACTATTGATTTTGAAAAACTCTAAACAACCAAATACTCCAATATCTGCTTTAAAAGAAAACCAGGGAATACAAGCTCCAAGTATCACCAATGCAGCGGCTATTGCCAAATTGAGAGCAAAACGCAAAATAGTTCCTACAGCTAAAGATATTATAGAAGGAATACTTAAAAAAGACCAAGTTTTTCTTAGCCAAGGCATTACCTTAATTGAGAGTAGCAATCCAGAGCATCAAATTAAAGCCCAACAAATCATTCAGCAAGTGTTGCCCTTTAGTAATAAATCGATACGCATAGGTATTACCGGAGTACCAGGAGTTGGTAAAAGCACCTTTATTGAAGCCTTTGGGACCTTGTTGACTGAGCTTGGCAAAAAGGTTGCAGTTTTAGCAATTGATCCAAGTAGTAGTGTAACTAAAGGTAGTATTTTAGGTGATAAAACTAGGATGGAAGAATTGGTGAAAAATCCTAATGCCTTTATTCGCCCATCAGCCTCGGGAGCTAATTTAGGAGGAGTTGCAAAGAAAACTAGGGAGAGCATTATCTTATGTGAAGCCGCAGGATTTGACACTATTTTAGTAGAAACTGTGGGAGTAGGACAAAGTGAAACAGCTGTACAAAGTATGGTAGATTTCTTCTTACTACTAAACCTTCCAGGAGCCGGAGATGAACTACAGGGTATAAAAAGGGGTATTATGGAAATGGCTGATCTAGTAGTTATCAATAAAGCAGATGGTCCAAATATGGACAAGGCAAGAATAGCTAAACTACAATACAATAGAGCCTTACATTTATTTCCTAAAAAGGCATCTAATTGGACACCTAGAGTTAGAACATGCAGCGCCCTAGAACATAAGGGAATAAAGCCTATATGGGATTTTATCCTTGAATACCACAAATTAACCAATGATAATGGTTACTTTGAACAAAGAAGGGCACAACAGAATAAATACTGGATGATGGAAACAATTCAAGAGGAGCTACTGGCTAATTTTTACAAAACTCCAATAGTAGATAAGTTACTACAGCAAAATAAAAAAGCAGTGCAAGAAAGTGAAATATCTCCCTTTGCAGCTGCTCATCAAATTTTGGATGTATATTTTAAAAATATAATAAAGAAGTAATTAGTCTTCTAAATCTTCTTCTTCAACATAACGCTCCATTTCTCTTTCGTAGAACTCACCTGCTTGTGCAATCAAATCTTCGACTTGTGCTTCAACTTCAGCCTCGTCAGCTTCTTCGATAGTTTCTAAAAACTCCATGTCCTCTTCATTTAAGTCAATGATAAAACGTGGAAATTCTAAATGTACAATATAGATAGCCTCTGGGTTATCACTATTGTCTGCTAAAACAAATTTAGGTAATTGCATATTGTATAGTATTTAATTATTCTGTATTAATCTTTTGGATAAAACATAAAAGCGAAGCGACAAACAAATAGCTGCTGTGGTCAAACCTGCTAATAAACCAATCCATATTCCCACCGCTTTTAAATCGGTATACAGCCCCAGGTAAATAGATACCGGAAAACCGATTAACCAATACGATATAAAGGTAAGTATCATAGGAACATTTACATCTTGTAAACCTCTTAAAGCTCCTAGAACGATTACCTGGATAGCATCGGATATTTGAAATATTGCTGCTACTAAAAGTAATTGCCCCCCTATTTTAATGACTTCTTGATTAACAAAAGCCTCGGACACATCGTGATTATCTACAAATAGCATTGGAATATAACCACGAAGTAATACAAACACACTAGCAAGTACAACATAGGTAATAACTCCCATTAAAATAATCGAAGTAGCTACTACTCGAAGTTTCACGAAATCCTTTAATCCTCTTTGATTTCCCACGCGAATCATCGCGGCAACACCAAGTCCACTGGCTAACATGAAGGTCATCGAAGTCATGCTAAGTGCAATCTGGTTGGCTGCTTGAGAAACTATATCAATCATTCCTGAAAGCCACACTGCTCCAACAAACAAAGCTACTTCAAAAAAACTCATTAAACCAGAAGGAAATCCTATTTTGCTAATCTTAAGGATCATCTGTTTTTGAATTTCTCCCCAAGAAATATTCTTTAAAAAAGGATGAAATTCTACCTGGCTATGTAAGGAAAAATGCATATAAACTAGCATCACCACCCTAGATATTAATGTTCCATAAGCCGCGCCTAACATACCCATCTCAGGGAAAAACCATATACCATAAATAAGAACATAATTAAAAAAAACATTAGTTATATTACAAATTATAGTAGCATACATAGAGTTCTTTGTACGACTCCTACCATCGGAGAACTGTTTATAAGCTTGGTATATAATCAAAGGTATTAAACTTAATGCAACAATATCTAAAAAAGGTTTAGCAAGTACAATAACTTCCTGGGGTTGCTTCATGTATACCAACAAAGGCTTGGCTAAGAAAATTATTCCAAACAAAAACAAACCTAATATACAGCATAGAAACAATCCATTGATAAAAATCTTCCTACCCTCTGAGGTATCCTTTGCCGAATCACTATGAGCTGTTAAAGGAGTAATAGCCGTGGAAAAACCCACACCTAAGGCAATACCAATAAATACAAAACTATTGGCTAGCGAAGCTGCAGCAAGCTCAGTGGCTCCAATCTTTCCAACCATAATATTATCAATCACCCCAACCACAGTATGTCCCAACATGGCTAAAATAATTGGATATGCAAGCTGTATGTTATATTTAAACTCCTTAAAATAAATGGAAAGACTCATTGTATTAAATTTTGCTGCAAATATACACCCTTCGATAGGAATCACCTTGTTTTAATATCCATTAGTTTTAAATAAAATTTAAATCGATCGTTTGATTCTTCCCTCTTATAAATACAATATTTTTTTAGCCTAGTCCTTCTTGTTGGCTATTTTATAACCCCCTATCCTTGGGAGATATCATTTGAGATTATTCTACTAATAAAAAAACACCTACCCCGGCTTTTTAATTAAGCCTTAGGTAAGTGTTTGTTAATTTTATTTTCGAATTAAAAAATATGTAATCTACTTTTCTATTTCTTTTAAACTTTCCATTTTCTTGGTAGCCAAAAAACCTTTGATGTCTTCAAAATGTTCAATGACTCTTTTATTAGAAAATTCAAATACTTTCTGGGCTAAACCATCTAAGAAATCTCTATCGTGAGACACAAGTATAATAGTACCTTCGAACTCTTTTAAAGCAGCTTTAATGATATCCTTAGTTTTCATGTCCAGGTGGTTAGTAGGCTCATCTAAAATCAATAAATTATATGGCTCTAAAAGTAACTTTACCATAGCCAGCCTAGTCTTCTCCCCCCCAGAGAGCACTTTGACTTTCTTTTGAATATCATCTCCTTGGAACATAAAGGCTCCTAAAATATTTTTAATCTGCGTGCGGATATCTCCCTGTGCAATGCGATCTACTGTATCAAATATTGTAAGGTCCTCGTCTAATAAAGAAGCTTGATTTTGAGCAAAATATCCAATTTGAATATTGTGTCCTATCTCTAAGTCTCCATCAAAATCAATTTGTGACATAATAGCTTTAATCATAGTAGACTTCCCCTGTCCATTCTTTCCAACAAAGGCAACTTTCTGTCCTCTTTCCACAACAATATCAGCCTTATTAAAAACCGTATGGTCTCCATAGGTCTTAGTTAACTCTTTGACTACAACAGGATATTGTCCCGAGCGTGGCGCGGCAGCAAACTTTAAACGCAAAGCTGAATTATCTACCTCATCCACCTCTATAACATCTAGTTTTTCAAGCATCTTAACCCTAGATTGCACTTGTAGAGTCTTAGAATAAGTACCTTTGAAACGCTCAATAAATTCCATGTTCTCAGCAATCATTTTTTGCTGTTCTTGATATGCTTTTAATTGATGCTCCCTTCTATCGGCACGAAGAAGTAAATAATCGGAATACTTAGCCTTATAATCATATATCTTACCCATAGTAACTTCAATAGTTCTATTGGTAATATTATCCACAAAAGTTCTATCGTGAGAGATAACCATAACGGCTTTTGCTTGATTTAATAAGAAATCCTCTAACCACTCTATACTCTCAATATCCATGTGGTTGGTAGGCTCATCTAAAAGAATAAGGTCCGGCTTTTGTAATAATATTTTAGCAAGTTCAATACGCATTCTCCACCCACCGGAGAATTCAGAAGTCTTTCTTTGAAAATCTTGCCTTGTGAAACCTAAACCTTTTAATACTTTTTCAACTTCTGCTTCATAATTGAGCTCTTCAATAGCATAGTACTTCTCAGAGAGTTCAGATACTGTCTCGATTAGCTTCATATAAGCATCGCTCTCGTAATCTGTACGAACAGTTAACTCTTCATTGATCTGATCAATTTTTTGCTTCATGTCAAATACACTAGCAAACGCCTTACTAGTTTCTTGCATTACAGTGCAGTCATCCGTGGTAAGTAAATGTTGTGGTAAATAGGCAATAACCGTATCCTTAGGAGCAGAAACATTACCTGAACTTGGCTTATTCTCACCTGCTATAATTTTAAGTAAAGTACTCTTTCCTGCACCATTTTTACCCATTAAAGCAATCTTATCGTTTTCGTTAATCGAAAAATTAACTCCACTAAAAAGAGTACTTCCACCAAATTGCACAGAAATATCGTTAACTGTAATCATATGTTTTCACGTCTATATTATCTGTGCAAATATACTATTACTTTAGGTTGGTTCAAGACTAAAATTCTCAAAGCATATCATTTTTTCGAGCCAATAAAAAAAGGGTTGACTTTTTTTAAAAAGCCAACCCTATATTATGTATAACTATTCTTTTTAAAACAGCCTATTTACTTGGTTTTGCAAAGCGAAGAATTAAATAACCAATAACTCCCCCAACTCCAGAACCTAATAAAACACCTATTTTAGCTTGTCCTGGAAACAAAGGATGTGCTTGTACATCGAATGCTAAATCCGTCACAAATAAACTCATAGTAAATCCAATAGCGGCAATAAATCCTAGTCCTAAAAGATTTGTATAAGTTATTCCATTTGGCATAGTAGCAACTTTAAGTTTAACAAATAAAGCAGTAATTCCTGCCACACCAACTACTTTTCCAACTAATAGCCCTAAGAAGACACCAATAGTCACGTTACTATCTCCACCAGCATCTGAGCCTGTGGTAAAAGGAATGGCTGCGTTAGCTAAAGCAAATACAGGCATTACTAAAAAGGCTACAAAACCATGCATACTATTCTCTAAACGAACAGATGGTGGTAAAGCCTTGGTTGACAAAGCTCTCATATCCTCTACACTTTCCATTTGAGAGGAAGTTAAAACTTGTGAATTATCTTGTGGTTTAGCCGCTTTAAAACGGTCTAATAATCTATTCATTTTCGAACTAAAGTAAGCCCCAGGAACCTTAACAGTAGAAGGAATAGCAAAAGCTGCTAAAACCGCTGCAATGGTAGCGTGAACACCAGAGAGTAAAAAGAATAACCAAATACCTCCTATTCCAATAATAGCATAGTAAATAGTATTTCTAATACCAATTAAATTACTAACAATAAGCACACCGAAGAATCCAAAGCCAATTCCTAAATTCATCAAATTTAGCTCATTTGTATAGAATAAAGCAATAACAACTACCGCTCCTAAGTCATCAGTGATTGCCAAAGCTGTTAAAAATACTTTTAAAGAAAGTGGAATACGATCTCCTAGTAAATACAAAATACCCAAAGCAAAAGCAATATCAGTAGCCATTGGAATTCCCCATCCATGAGAAGCCGCGGTACCACCATTGAAAATCAAGTAAACACTAGCAGGTACTACCATACCTCCAATTGCAGCAATAATAGGTAACATTGCTTTCTTTGGAGAAGACAGCTCTCCTGTTGTCAATTCGCGCTTCAACTCCAATCCCACCACAAAAAAGAAAATGGCCATAAGCCCATCGTTAACCCAATGTTTTAGAGAAAAATTTAAAGCTAAATCGTTAAATGAAAATCCGATATAATTCTTATCCCAAAAATTTATATACTCTTCAGCCCATGGAGAGTTAGCCATAAAAATAGCTATTATAGCTGCAATAAATAAAACGATTCCGCCTGAAGTAGATTTATCCATGAATCGTTTGGCAGGTTCTGCAATCCACTTATCGCTAAGAGATAATTTAATTTTGTTTTCCATTGTAAAAATTATTTGATGCCAAATATAACTTTTCTAACACTTTTAGACAAATTAACCGCAGAATATATTAAATCTTATCCGCGTAACTTTTGCCTTTATTTTTACTAATAAATCCTTTATTATTGACCTAGAAAAAACAAAACCTACAAAAATTCATAAAAAAATATAAACTTAAAATCAGATCTTGAATCTCTTTGTAACTTTGATTAGTCCCTTATAAGACCATTAAGACAAATAAGGGTAAAATTACGCACTCTTTTAAATCTTAACTTTATATAACTTTATATAACTTAATACTTCTAAAAACACTTATTACTAGTATAAACCTAATAGAATAAGTATATTTGTATTTTGTAAATCGAAAATATGGATACTGTTTTAGACACAAATATAAAGCCTTTAAATAAGCCGAAATGGCTTAGAGTAAAGCTTCCTACAGGAAAAAAATACACTGACTTAAGAGGTTTAGTTGACAAATACAAACTAAACACTATCTGTACCTCAGCAAGTTGTCCTAATATGGGAGAATGTTGGGGAGAGGGTACAGCCACTTTTATGATTCTAGGAAACATCTGTACGCGATCTTGTGGCTTCTGTGGAGTAAAAACTGGAAGACCAGAAAGCCTTGATTGGGATGAACCAGAGAAAGTAGCACGATCTATAAAGTTAATGAAAATCAAGCATGCGGTAATTACCAGTGTTGACCGTGATGATATAAAGGATGGAGGATCTATTATTTGGGCCGAAACAGTTCAAGCAGTTCGCCGAATTTCTCCAGGAACCACTATGGAAACATTAATTCCAGACTTCCAGGGTATCACTAGAAATATTGACCGTATCATTGAGGTAAATCCAGAGATTGTTTCCCATAATATGGAAACAGTTAAAAGACTAACCAGAGAGGTAAGAATTCAAGCCAAATACGAAAGAAGCTTAGAGGTACTTAGATATTTAAAAGAGCAAGGTATTAATCGTACTAAATCAGGTATAATGCTAGGTCTTGGAGAAACCCAAGAAGAGGTTATCCAAACCATGCACGATTTAAGAGGGGTTAATTTAGATGTTTTAACTATTGGTCAATACTTACAACCTAGTAAAAAACATTTACCTGTCAAGGAGTTCATTACACCCGAACAATTTGAAAAATATGAAAAAATTGGTTTAGAACTTGGTTTTAGACACGTAGAAAGTGGCGCTTTAGTGCGTTCTTCCTACCGAGCACAAAAACATTTATTGTAGTAATATAATCGCCGGCAATTGCCGGCGTATTTCTTTCGCATTAGCTTATGAAAAAAACGCGCATTGCTATAAACGGATTTGGTCGAATTGGTCGAAATCTCTTTAAACTACTACTTAATCATCCTAGTATTGAAGTAGTAGCTGTAAATGATTTAGCGGATGCCAAAACAATGGCTCATCTTTTAAAATACGACAGTATTCATGGAATCTTAAAACTTCCTGTAGAAGCCACACAAGACCACTTAATTGTAGATAATAAAAAAATCGACTATTTCAGACAAAGTGAAATACAAAATCTTAATTGGGCAGACTTACAAATTGACTATGTAGTTGAGTGCACAGGTAAGAGAAAAACTACCCAAGCCTTAGAAGAACACATAAAAAGAGGAGCCAAAAGAGTAATCCTGTCTGTTCCTCCAGAGGATCCTACCATCAAGACTATTGTCTTGGGTGTGAATCAAAATATTTTAACTGGACAAGAAACCATTATTTCCAACGCAAGTTGCACCACAAA
This sequence comes from uncultured Flavobacterium sp., assembly GCA_947632215.1. Classification (GTDB taxonomy): domain Bacteria; phylum Bacteroidota; class Bacteroidia; order Flavobacteriales; family Flavobacteriaceae; genus Flavobacterium. The sequence continues at coordinate 32,408 of CANROJ010000012.1, forward strand.
TAATGCTGCTCCAATGATTAAAGTAATTCAAGAGCTTTGCGGTATTGAACAGGCTTACATAACCACGATACACTCCTATACAACCGATCAAAGCTTACATGATCAGCCCCATAAGGACTTAAGAAGAGCAAGAGGAGCTGCACAAAGTATCGTGCCTACCACAACTGGGGCAGCCAAAGCTTTAACAAAGATTTTTCCACAATATCAAGGAAAACTAGGTGGAGGAGGAATCAGGGTACCTGTACCAGACGGCTCATTAACAGATATTACCTGTTATGTAAAAAAACAAGTTAGTATCCAAGAAATTAATAACGCTTTTAAACAGGCTTCCATGCATTCTCTAAAAGGAATACTTCAGTACACCACTGACCCAATAGTATCTGTAGATGTTTTAGGAAATCCAGCTTCTTGTTTATTTGACTCTCAACTCACCTCTGTTTTAGATAAGATGGTTAAAGTCGTAGGATGGTACGACAATGAGATTGGCTATTCGAACCGTTTAATAGATCTTATAGTATACCTTGAGTCTATAACTCAACAAAACAAATAGAGTGATATAAAAACACAAATGCCTCAAAAAGTTATATACTTAATTGAGGCATTGTTATATTATCTCTAAATAAAGAAGATTATTTCTTTTCATTTAATTTTTGACTCATTTCCATAGAAATAGAAGAGCGCTCCATTAAAAGTTTTCCTGCCATAGTTTCTACAACTACAGTACCTTCATTTAATTCAGAAATTCTTCCGTGAAGACCACTTTTAGTAATAATACGATCTCCTACTGAAATATTAGCTTCGAATTCTTTTTCTTTTTTAGCTCTTTTTTGTTGCGGACGAATCATTAAAAAATAAATCACCCCGATCATCAAAATAATAGGCAAAAACTGTTGTAAACCTTCCATGTTATAATAATTTTAGTTTTAATTGTTTCTAGGAAGAACATTAGCCTTGATAACTAATACCTCTTCCCCTTTTTGTGTATTTGTCGTTAGATTAACGCTCTTTTGTTGCATTCCCTGTTGGGCTTGCTGAAAACGCACTTTTAAAACGGAAGTTTCTCCCGGTAAAATTGGCGTTTTTTGATATTCTGGTACTGTACATCCACAAGATGCAGAAGCTCCAATAATAATTAACTCACTATCCCCAGTGTTTGTCAACTCAAACTCAGTGGTAACCGCTTGGTTATTAGGAACATCTCCGAAATCGTGTACTGTTTTGTTAAATTCTATTTTAGGATATTTTTTCTCCTTAGTAGCTTCCTGTTCTATTATCTTAGCATTATCAGCATTAATTTTACTAGATGCAGAGGTGTTTTCTTTACATGAAAACAAACTTAATGCTAAAACACATCCTACGAATATATTTTTTTTCATAATCAATATTTAAAGTAATCCCTTGCCAATTTTAGTTATTTTACCGTCTTCTGAATAAGCTTTAGAAATATTATCTAAAACTCCGTTGATAAAAATACTACTTTTTGGCGTAGAATACTCCTTAGCAAGCTCTAAATATTCATTAATTGTAACTTTTACTGGAATAGAACTAAAACGCAACATTTCGCAAATAGCCATACGCAGTAAAATTGTATCTAACTCAGCAATACGCTCTGGATCCCAGTTTGGTGTTTTATCTTCAAATTCAAGGGTTAACTCCTGATAATTTAATATAGTTTTTCTATATAAATCAATTGCAAAATCTCTATCGGTACTATCTTTAAATAAACGAGGAACGAAAATTTGAGTATCGTGTGGTTTTAATTGTCTTAATTGCTTTTGTACGATTGTATTTACTACAGGTAAATCATCTAACCAAGTTAGCTGAGTATCCTCAAAGAAATCGTATATTTTTTCATCCGGAGCAATAATCTGAGTAAATATATCACATACAAATTTGCGATCTTGTTCAAAACTACAAGTTTCTAATGCCATATAATTTTTATACAACTCACTTTGTTTTATTTGCTCTAGAAGCAATTTAATATAAGTATAGTTAACTTGCCACTGGTTTAAATTACTTTCTTCTATTTTTGAATCAATAGACACAGAGTCCTGTAAAAGCAGTAAAACCTTGTTTTGGATAAATCTAGTGTTTGGGTTTCGTTCTTGGGCTGTAGCTAAATGTTTTTTCTGGCTTAGAGTAATTAACTCTTCCTCCTTTTTTCTAACCTCTATTAATGTACTGATTACCAATAGATATAAATCTTGGGCTTTTTCAAGACTATGGATTAGAAACTTCTCTCCGCTTTGGATATTGTCAGAGTTACTTTGCTGCATCATATAAAGAGTTTGCATAACTTTTATACGAATGTGTCTTCTGTTTAACATGCTACTTAAGAACTTTTTAGATAAATGATTGTCGTTTATTTAACCCGGCAAAGGTAATAAAATATAATTTTAAACAAAGACAAAAATCGACAATGAAATAAGTTTTAACGATATTTTTAGTAAATTATTAATCCTCAATGAATTCTCTTATTCCTATAATAGAGTATCTTTGTAGAAAACACATGCTACTTTGTTTAGCATTTTTTAACCCCACTTGTTGAGTTTTTTAGACATGCATGCACTTAGTTATTTAAATAAATATTTTTATAAATATAAAATCCGATTTATCCTGGGAGTAATTATTACCATTTTTGCCCAAATATTTACTCTATTTACACCCCAGTTAGTCGGAGATTCTATTCGTACCCTAGAGAGTTTAACGCCACAGGATCATCAAGAAGTAGTTTCCATACTAACTAGGAACATTATATACATTTTAATTACCACTTTAATCGCAGGTTTTCTAACCTTTGTGATGAGACAAACACTCATTGTAATGTCTCGTCATATTGAGTTTGATTTAAAAAACGAAATTTATGCCCATTATCAAGTCTTAAGTCAAAGTTTTTTTAAGCGCTTTAGAACAGGAGACTTAATGAATCGCATAAGTGAGGATGTAGGTAAAGTACGACAATACGCAGGACCAGCCTTGATGTACTCCATCAATACAGTTATTCGCTTTGCAGTGGTACTTACCCAAATGTATATTATTTCTCCAAAATTGACTTTCTACTCCTTAATACCAATTCCTTTACTAGGCTATTTTATCTTCAAACTTAGTGTTCAGATTAATCACCGAAGTAAAGCCTTTCAAGAAAACCTATCTCATCTTTCTTCTTTTACCCAAGAGATGTTCTCAGGAATTAGAGTTGTAAAAGCCTATTCTTTAGAAAATGAAAAAGAAAAAGACTTCGGGAATCTAACACAAGAAAGTAAACAAAAAAACTTAGCCCTAGCCAAAACCAATGCCTTACTAGGTCCTATACTTGTCTTCCTTATAGGCTTGAGTAACTTAGTTGTAATTTTGGTAGGAGCTCTATTGTATTTCAAAGGCAGTATACCCGATATTGGTATCATCGCCCAATTTATACTCTATATAAATATGTTAACATGGCCTATTGCCTCTTTAGGCTGGGTAGCCATGATGGTCCAAGAAGCAGAAGCTTCTCAAAAAAGAATTAACGAGTTCTTAGAAGTAGAGCCGGAAATTTACAATAATAATGCCCCGAAAAGCCTTATTCAAGGAAGTATAACTTTTGACAAAGTCAGTTATACCTATCCAGATACAGGAATAGTGGCACTACAGGACATTAGCTTTACCTTACCTAAATCGGCAACCTTAGCCATATTAGGTAAAACTGGTTCTGGAAAATCTACTCTTTTATCATTAATTACCCGATTACATGACCCAACAAGTGGTCAAATATATATAGATCAAAAGCCTATACAAGAATTTAACCTTACTTCACTGCGAGAAGCTATAGCTTTTGTCCCGCAAGACTCTTTCTTATTTAGTGACACGATTGCCAATAATATTAGATTTGGCAAACAAGATGCTACTCAAGAACAAATAATAGAAGTGGCTAAAAAGGCGGCTGTTCACCATAACATTATAGCCTTTGAAAAATCGTATCAAACAGTTTTAGGTGAAAGAGGCCTTACCTTATCAGGTGGTCAAAAGCAAAGAGTTTCCATTGCAAGAGCCTTAATTAAACAAGCCCCTATATTAATACTAGACGATTCGCTCTCGGCGGTAGATACCCAAACAGAAGAAAGTATACTAAATAGTTTAAAAACTCATAGCCAAGACATTACCACTTTAATTGTAACCCACAGAATATCTTCTGCCAAAAACGCAGACTATATCATAGTATTAGATCAAGGAAAGATTACCCAAAGAGGTACCCATCAGGAATTGATGGACTTAGATGGTTATTACAAGGATCTATACCAAAAACAACTAACAGAAAAAGAATTATCGTAAAAAGTTGGTTTATTAAGTTTTTTTTTAGAATTTTGAATGCTATATGAACGAATCAGTTAATTGATAAGAAGGAATTATGAGAGATAACGAAATGTTAGAAAAAGAGGAGATATTCTCTAAAGTATTAAGAGCAGGTAGAAGAACTTATTTCTTTGATGTTAGATCAACTAAAGCAGATGATTATTACATTACAATTACAGAAAGTAAAAAATTCACCGAAGATGATGGATCATTTCATTTCAAAAAACATAAAATATATTTATACAAGGAGGACTTCACTGCCTTTAGAGAGATTCTAGACGAAATGACAAATTTTGTTGTTGATAATAAAGGAGAAGAAGTTATCTCGGAGAGACATCAAAAAGATTTCAAAAAAGAATATCCAAAAGAAGATGTAAATTCTTTTACGGATATTAGTTTTGACGATATTTAAAATTTCACCAAACCCCTAACAATAGAGTCTACTTTTAATTAAGTAGACTTTGTTTTTTTTGGCTACTCTTACATTTAGTATTCACTATTTTAATCCTATAGACTAAAAAATCTATGACATTAAAAGTAAAACAAGCATTAAAGTACACCCTATCTTGGCTTTTTTTTAGCTCTATTATCGGTCTATGCGTTGGATTAAGTTGTGGATTCTTTCTTTATTATCTTGACAAAGCAGCTCTTATAAGAACCAATACACCTTGGCTGCTATACTTACTACCCTTAGCAGGTTTAATTGTCGGTTTAGTTTATCATCTTTGGGGAAAACAAGCTAATAAGGGAAACAATTTACTTATTGAAAACTACCACTGCCCTAATAAAATAATCCCCTTGCGCATGGGAATATTTGTTTTATTTGCAACTTTGATATCCCATTTATTCGGAGCCTCGGTAGGAAGAGAAGGTACTGCCTTACAGATGGGAAGCGCCTTTTCTGATCAATTACAGCGCTTTTACAATTTTACCATTCAAGAAAGAAAAACCTTGATACTGGCAGGAATTAGCGCTGGTTTCTCTGGAGTATTCGGAACTCCAATAGCCGCAATATTTTTTGCCTTAGAGATTATGGTAGTTGGAAAACTTCAATATAAACAACTTTATCCTATCCTACTTACCAGTCTTATTTCTAACTATGTGGTAAACCTAATTGGCATTAAGCACGTTTCTTATTCTAGCTCAGAAATTCTATTGTTTGATATTTCTACCATTACTAAAGTAGCCTTAGCTGGTGTAGCCTTTGGTCTGTGCGCAATTGTATTTATCTATTTAAACACATACCTTAAAAAACTCTTCACCAAATATATTTCTATACCCTATTGGCAACCATTTGTTGGGGGATGCCTATTTGTGGGTATCTGCGTTTTACTAAAAACTAATATTTACCTTGGTTTAGGAGTTGAAACTATCCAGGAAGCATTCCTAGTTGCCATGCCCCTAGAAGTCTTCTTTATTAAACTGGTTTTAACAGCTTTAGTTCTATCGGCTGGTTTTAAAGGAGGAGAAGTAACCCCTTTATTCTTTATAGGTGCAACCCTTGGTAGTAGTCTAGCACTTTACATGGGTTTACCCATTGGCGCTTTAGCTAGTATCGGCTTTGTTGCTCTTTTGTGTGCTTGCACAAAAACACCTTTAGCCTGTATAATAATGGCTATAGAACTCTTTGGCTTTGACAATGCTCTGTATATTGGTCTTGCCTGTGCTATAGCGTATAGAGTTTCAGGCAGGGCTAGTATTTACCAAAAACAACAATTTGACTCCTGAAAAGTAAGTCCTTAGAAAACAAAAGAAGTAAACAATAAACAATATAAAGGCCCTATATTCAAATAATTGAGAGAATTTTTCAATAACAATAATAATATGATAATTTTTGACTTTTTATAGAGCAAAATATTATTTATAAAAACTGGCTAAATTCAAAATCTTTGCTACCTTTGCCTCGGTTTTCGACCCTATAAGGCCCCAATAAAATAAGCAAAATCAGTAAAATCAAAAGGTTAGTATTTTATAGGAGAGAACGATTGTAATAATTGAAAAAAAAACAAAAAAGATTACATTAAATTTCATTTTATGTTTCACAAAAAATTTTTAAACCGATTTACTTTTGGACAAGTAACTGTATTTTTAGCAGTAATTTACTTGGTTTATTCCATTACTTCACTAGTATTGTACCAATCAGTAATGAGTATTGTAAACGTTCTAATTTCTGGATTTGTTATGATCTTGATTTTACAAGATTTAGGTCAGACAAAACATACAATTCGTAAAAACTATCCTTTATTTGCACGTTTTAGATACATGTTCGAAGCAATTCGTCCTGAAATGAGACAATACTTCTGGGAAGGTGAATTAGATGGAAAACCATTCAACAGACGAGAGCGATCTATTGTTTATCAAAGAGCAAAAAATGAGAAACAAACTGTTTCTTTTGGTATGCAAGATGATGCAAACCGTATAGGTTACGAGTGGGCTTCACACTCTATATACCCAAAATCTGTTACAGATACTAACTTTAGAACAACAATCGGAAGTGATTTATGTTCTCAACCATATAGTGCTAGTATTTATAATATTAGTGCCATGAGTTATGGTGCTTTGAGTAAAAGAGCCATTACAGCCTTAAATGAAGGTGCTAAAATTGGTGGTTTTGCTCATAACACAGGTGAAGGAGGAATAAGTACTTACCACCGTTCTGGAGGAGATTTAATTTGGCAAATTGGTACTGGATACTTTGGTTGTCGTAACGAAGAAGGCAAGTTTGATGGAACCCTTTTTAGAGAACGAGCTTTATACCCAGAGGTAAAGATGATTGAGCTTAAATTATCTCAAGGAGCTAAACCTGGACATGGTGGTTTATTACCTGCAGAAAAAAATACAGAAGAAATTGCTAAAATTAGAAGTATTGTACCTCACACAACAGTACACTCTCCATCTGGTCACTCTGCTTTCTCAAATCCAATAGAATTAGTTCATTTTATAGATAAGTTGCGTAAATTATCCGATGGTAAACCAATAGGTTTTAAAATCTGTATAGGACAAAAAGATGAGTTCACAGATATTGTTTCTGCAATGGTTCAAACTGGTATTTATCCTGACTTTATTACCATTGATGGAGCTGAAGGAGGAACAGGAGCTGCCCCACTAGAGTTTATTGACTACATGGGTATGGCTTTAAACGACGCTTTAGTATTTGCTAATAAAACATTAATAGAAAATGGACTAAGAGATAAGATCAAGATTCTTGCCTCTGGTCGTATTATCTCAGCTTTTGATATTGCAAAAACACTTTCTTTAGGTGCAGACGCATGTTATAGTGCTCGTGGTATGATGTTCGCTTTAGGATGTATCCAAGCTTTACAATGTGATAGTGGACACTGTCCTGTAGGTATTGCTACGCAAGATGAATCTTTATACAAGGCTATCGATGTAACAGATAAAAGAAAACGTGTAGCGGCATTCCATGGCAATACTATGAAGGCATTAGGTGAGTTCATCAGCGCATGTGGTTATGAAAAACCAGCACAAGTTGATCCTAAAACATTCCACAAACGAGTAGATCACGGTGTGACTAAGAGTTTCCAGGAAATGTATTTTGGAGATTTAGATACGAGAAAAAAAGATAATTAATTCTTTTTTTATACCAACAAAAAAAAGACCATCTATATCTAGAGTGGTCTTTTTTTTTGCTTACAATAAAATTAATTCCCCTTAATAACATTTTATTTTGAAAATAAAAGCCCAACACTGGTTAACTCTAATATTTTTATCGTTAATCTGGGGATCTTCTTTTATATTAATAAAAAGAGGACTCGAATACTTTACTGCTTTACAAGTAGGAGCCCTGCGTATTACTTTGGCAGGTATATTTCTTTTACCTATATCTATACCCAATATAAAATTAATGCCAAAAAAACGGTTTCCTTGGCTTGTCTTAACAGCAGTATGTGGAAGTTTTATCCCTATGTTCCTATTCCCTATAGCCGAAGAACATATTCATAGCTCAATGGCCGGAATACTCAACGCTCTTATGAGTGTTTTTGTAATTATTCTAGGGGTAATATTCTTTAAATACAAAACCCACACTGGCCAGATTATAGGAGTAGTTTTATCCTTTACAGGGGTTATTCTATTGCTACAAACATCTAGTTCACCTGTAGGAGTTTCAGGGGAATACATATACTATCTACTTCTTATTTTTGCTACCCTAATGTACGCATACAGCGGATTGCTAACCCAAAAGTATATGGGCAAGATTAATCCTATAATATGGACGGCATTTATAGAATTAATCTTACTTATACCAGGATTAATAGTACTTATCTCTACTGGATTCTTTGCCAGAGTTTTCCAAAGCACAGATGCTCTAAAAGGTTTGTTTTTTATATTCTTACTAGCGCTTTTTGGCAGTGTGTTAGCCAACATTTATTACTATAAGTTGATCGCTCAAACCAATGCTACTTTTGCCAGCTCTGTTTCTTTGCTCATGCCTTTAGTGGCTTTTGGATGGGGAATATTTGACAAAGAAAACCTTGGAGCTTTACAAATCATTGCAGCAGTCCTTATTATAGCAGGTCTATACTTTGGAGAGAAAAAAATTTCTTTTTTTAAAAAATAACAACAACAATAAAAAAAACAATAGTCCTTAGTGGAAAATTCTTCACTAAGGACTATTGTTTTTTTTAACATAGATGCTTAAACTTTTCTTATTATTGATCTGCAAAGGGAAGTTGATCTAAGTCTACATTACCACCAGAGAGTATAATACCAACTTTCTTGCTTTTAAATAAGGGTCTTTCTTTTATAAGTGCTGCCAAGGCCACTGCGCTACTAGGCTCCACTACTATCTTCATACGTTCCCAGATTAGACGCATAGCACTAATTATTTCATTCTCTCGAACACAAATCACCTCAGTTACCCCTTTTTTAATAATACTAAAGGTAAGTTCTCCTAGACTTCCACACAAGGCATCTGCCATAGTATCAATGGTTAAATTACTTTGTATGATTCCCATCTGTAAAGAACGGTAAGTATCATTTACTTCAATAGGTTCTGCTCCATAAATCTCAATACCTTCCCTAGCATAATGCTCACAGGCAAGTATAGAACTAGAAAGTAAACTTCCACCTCCAACAGGTACAATAAGAGCTTGTAAATCTGGGTGTTGATCTAAAAATTCTTTTGTAGCTGTACTTTCTCCCAATATAACATCCCAATTATTTGTAGGATCAATAATTGTGGCTCCTTTTTCCATGGCAATGCTCTGGGTAACCCTTTCCCTTGACTCCATCTCCAGAGCACAGTCAATAATAATACCTCCGTAAGATAATACGGCATTTCGTTTGACTAAAGAAGCATCATAAGGCATCACTAAGTAACACTTTATCCCCAATTTATTAGCAGCTAAAGCCAAAGCTTGAGCAAAATTACCCGAAGAATGAGCTACCACTCCATACTTGCATTGTTCTTGAGTTAGTGACAATAAAGCGTAAATAGCACCTCTTAATTTTACAGAGCCTGCCCTTTGAAAATTTTCACATTTAAAATACAAATCGTTTCCCAAAAAATTTTCAATACGACCACTTTCCATAATTGGAGTACGATGGATATAAGGGGCTATTCTAGTGTGAACTTGGTCTAATTCTTGTTTCATAAACAAAATAAAAATAAAAAAAACTCCCAACGTTAATTGGGAGTTCATATAGCTTTTTCAGAATTATTTTACATCCATTAACTCTACGTCGAATACTAAAGTTGCGTTTGGTGGAATAACACCTCCTGCACCATTCTCTCCGTAGCCTAAGTAAGAAGGAATTACAAATCTTGCTTTATCCCCTACCTTAAGTAAAGAAATACCTTCATCCCATCCTTCGATAACATATCCTTGTCCTAAAGGAAATTCAATTGGTTTTTTTCTTGAGTAAGAATTATCAAACTCAGTACCATCTGCCAAAGCTCCTTTGTAATGTACAGAAACTGTTTTTCCTTTTTCTGCTTGTTTACCAGTACCTTCAACAATCATTTGGTAACGTAATCCACTTGGAGTCTTTTTAAAACCTTCAGCAATTTGATCTACCGCTTGGTCTGCTTCTTTTCTAGCTCCTTGTAATCTCTTAGCTCTATCTCCTTCGAAGTTGCGAAAAGCCTCCACTGCATTCCAGTTCTTAGCATCCTCTCCAACTCTAACAATCTCGATAGAGTCAATTGAGTCTCCTTGAGCAATTTGATCTACGATATCTTGTCCTTCTACTACTTTTCCAAATACAGTATGTTTACCGTCTAACCAAGGTGTAGCAACGTGAGTGATAAAGAATTGAGATCCATTTGTACCAGGACCAGCATTAGCCATAGATAAAACTCCAGGACCATCATGTGTTAACTCAGGGTGAAACTCATCATCAAAGTTGTAACCAGGACCACCTGATCCACTACCTTGTGGACATCCTCCTTGAACCATAAAATCAGGAATCACACGGTGGAATTTTAATCCATCATAGTAAGGTTCTCCTTGCTTACGAGCTGTATTCTCTAACTGTCCTTCTGCTAAAGCTACAAAGTTCCCCACTGTACCAGGTGTCTTATCTTCTGTAAGTTTTACTAGAACTTCTCCTTTAGATGTATTAAATTTTGCGTAAATACCGTTTTCCATTATTATCTATTTTTAATTTTTAAAACTTATTCTTAATTAAAATTACTTGTTCTTTTTGGAAAAAAGAAAAAATATGTATGAAATTACTGACAGACCAATACATCCAACACACATTCCAATCCATCCAAAAAGATTATACAAATATAAACCAAAAGCTGAGCCAAAAGCAGTTCCTAAGAAACTAAATGACATATAGACAGTATTTATCCTATTACGTGCCACAGCAGAAAGAGAATAAATTCTAGTCTGATTCGATACGTGCACAACTTGTAATCCTAAATCAATTAGTATTATACCAACAATAATACCAAATAAGCTACTAGCAGACAAAGCAAATACAACAAAACTCAATAGAGTTAATATAATTCCATACTTAATCAAAAGATTTGCTGCGCCATTATGACCGAATTTTCCTACAAGAGGAGCCGCAAAAGCTCCGATAGCTCCGATTAATCCAAAAGCACCAATAATGGCAGAGTCGTAATTAAAAGGGTTGTTGGCCAATAATAAAACCATAGTTGTCCAAAAAGCTCCAAATTGAGCAAAAGCTAAACTCGAAATAAGAGTAGCATCACGCAAAACAGGCTCCTGAACAATAATTGTATACATAGATCGATACAAACAAGAAATATTACCCTTAAAATTAGGTTTATTTCTTGGCAACATAAGTCCAATTAATAAAACTATTATAATCCCTAAGCTCCCTGCCACGAAAAACATACCCTGATAACCTATCCACTGGCCTATAAAACCACTAAGGGTACGCGAGAATAAGATTCCTATTAAAAGACCACTAACCACAGTGCCAATTACCTTACCTCTTTGTTGTTCACTAGACAAACTAGCTGCCATTGGCAATAATAATTGAGGTACAATGGAAAACATTCCCAAAGCAAAACTCACTATTTGTAAAACAAAGAAATCGCTAACCAAAGCACTTAAAAACAAACACACCGCTGCTAAGGCTGCAGTGACTATGATTTGACTTTTCCTTTCTAATTTATCACCTAAGGGTATCATTAAGAGAATTCCCAAGGCATACCCACTTTGGGTTAAGTAGGTCAACGAACCTGCTTTGGCTTGGCTAATTCCAAAAGAATCCGCTATTAAAGGAATTAAAGGCTGACTATAATATAAATTAGCTACAATAAGACCCGTAACACAGGCCATAAATAAAACGTTTGCTCTACTTAAACTCATAGTGCAAACCTAGGGATTTACAAAAAAACAAGCAACTTAAAACACTAGCAATTCCATAAGGAATAATTCCATTACTTATGCTTTTTATCTATTTCAATACTATGGTTAAATAAAGAGTCTTATTTTATTTATTTACCTGGTTTATAAATACATTAACACAATTAAACACTAAGGTGTACTATTGGTCTTAAAGTCAATCAAATACACTTGCTTAAAAACAAGCTTTACAAGCCAGAGTTACCACCGTGTTGTTTTGCACATTACAAAATAGCATTGTACCTTTGCTACTAAATTAATAAATAACCATGCGCATAGATATCATTTCAGTTGTACCTGAATTAATCAAAAGCCCTTTCGAAGCTTCTATTTTAAAAAGAGCTATCGCTAAAGATTTAGTAGAAGTACACTTTCATAATTTACGTGATTACAGTACAAATAAGCATAAAAATGTGGATGACTATCAGTTCGGTGGAGGTGCAGGAATGGTAATGAGCATTGAACCGATCGATCGTTGTATTACTCATTTGAAGTCTCAAAGGCAATATGACCATGTTATTTATATGAGCCCTGATGGTGAAACTTTAAATCAACAAATGGCCAATAGTATGTCTTTGCTAAAGAATATTATTATTCTTTGTGGACATTACAAAGGAGTTGATCAAAGAGTAAGAGACCACTTTATTACTAAAGAGATATCTGTTGGAGATTACGTATTGTCTGGAGGAGAACTAGGAGCAGCCATTTTGTGTGATGCTATTATACGTCTAATTCCTGGAGTATTAAGTAACGAAACCTCAGCTTTAACAGATAGTTTCCAAGATGATTTACTAGCTCCACCAATCTATACAAGACCTGCTAGTTATAATGGATGGGATGTCCCAGAAATCTTATTAAGCGGAAATTTCCCTGAGATTGAAAAATGGAGAGAGCAAAAAGCATACGAGCACACACAAAATAGAAGACCTGATTTACTGGAAAAGCACAAATAACTCTTAGTATTATTTTACAAAGAACAGCATATAAACCAAGACCTGAGTATTTATAACTACTCAGGTCTTGGTTTATATAGCAATTTGTTATTTTGATCTGCCTCAGGGCAGCCAACAAAGGCTACAAGAGTTAACTAAAAACATAGCTGTAACTAGTCCTGGGAGTAACTAATTAATCCAAGGTCTTTTTTTAGCCACAGTGTAAGAGTCTTTGTTATTTTTGTTACCAAAGGATTACTACTTTGACAAAACAGCTTAATAAACTACCTTACAAAGAGTTATGTAAGTAAAAATATTATTTGGTATTTACATTTTATGGTTTGAATTTGTATTTTATTTTTTATATTTGCACCGGTTTTAGGCTAACCTCTGGCGAGGTCCGTGTATGTTGCCCTAGACAAAAACAATTTATATATATAAAAATGGCAGATTTATTAAAATTCGTTCAAGAAGAATTAGTTGCTAAAAAAGACTTTCCTGAATTCGGAGCTGGAGACACTATCACTGTTTACTACGAAATTAAAGAGGGTGAGAAAAAAAGAACTCAGTTCTTTAAAGGAGTAGTTATTCAAAGAAGAGGAACTGGATCAACAGAGACTTTTACTATCCGTAAAATGTCAGGAAACGTTGGTGTAGAGCGTATCTTCCCAATTAACATGCCAGCTTTAGAGAAAGTTGAAGTTAACCAAAGAGGTAAAGTTCGTAGAGCTCGTATTTTCTACTTTAGAGAACTTACAGGTAAAAAAGCTAAAATCAAAGAAAGAAGAAGATAATTCTATTTCTCTGAATAATAAGAAAAGAGATTGTACTAATGAGTACAATCTCTTTTTTTTTCTAAAAGCTATTCACCTTACAGATATAAACTTAACAAAAAAAGGGGCTGTCTTCAATTGTGAGACAGCCCCTTTTTTGTATTGTCTTGAACAAGAATTTATTTTATGTAGTTAATTGGATTATTGATATTATCTGGGTCGATAAAACCTTGTTCTTGCATCCAAGTTTCACTATATATTTTGCTCATATAACGAGAACCGTGATCGGGGCACAAAACCACCACTACACTATCTTTGTCAAATTCACCTTGTAAAGCATACTGTCTAGTTGCCTGTAATACAGCTCCCGAGGTATATCCTAAGAACAAGCCTTCTTTGGCAGCCAATTCTCTAGCAGCCAAAGCAGCATCTTTATCGGTTACTTTAGTAAACTTGTCAATAACACTAAAATCGGTAGCAGTAGGAATAAGATTTTTACCTAATCCCTCTATTTTATAAGGATGGATCTCATTTGGATCTACCTCTCCAGTCTCGTGATACTTCTTTAAAACAGACCCATAAGCATCTACTGCTAAAATCTGAATATTAGGATTCATTTCTTTTAAATACTGAGCTGTACCAGAGATGGTGCCTCCTGTTCCGGAACAACATACAAAATGAGTAATCTTACCAGCAGTTTGCTCCCAAATCTCGGGCCCTGTCGATAAATAGTGAGCCTGAGTGTTTAGTTCATTAAAATACTGGTTAATATAAATAGATCCTGGTAATTCTTTATGTATCTTCTTAGCTACCTCATAATAAGATCTTGGATCATCTGCTGCTACATTTGCCGGACAAACATATACGGTAGCCCCCATTGCGCGCAACATATCAATCTTATCTGGGGAAGATTTATCGCTAACCGATAAAATACATTTGTACCCTTTAATTGCACTTACCATCGCAATACTAAATCCGGTATTACCAGAGGTAGTTTCAACAATTGTATCTCCTGGTTTTAAAATACCTTTTTTTTCTGCAGCTTCAATAATGTGTAAAGCTATTCTGTCTTTTGCTGAATGTCCAGCGTTGAATGCCTCTACTTTAGCATAAAACTGACCCTGTAAATCTTTAGTTACTTTATCAAGCTTAACAAGTGGTGTGTTTCCTACTAATGATAATATATTATCATAAGCTTGGATTTCCTTTTTCATATTAATGATATTTTTATTAGAGGTTCTAAAAAACCTTCATTATATAATAGCAAATTTACAAAATTTATTATTTTGAAATTCCTTCTAAAGCAAACATAAAAGCAAATTCTTTTGCTACTTGCTTTAAAGACTCAAATCTACCAGAAGCTCCTCCATGACCGGCCTGCATATTGGTATCTAAAAACAACTGATTATCACTAGTGTTAAACTCTCTTAGTTTAGCAACCCACTTAGCTGGTTCCCAATACTGCACTTGAGAATCATGAAAACCTGTAGAGATATACATATTGGGGTAATCTTGCATTTTCACATTATCATATGGAGAATAAGACAGCATATAATCATAATATTGTTTCTCATTGGGATTTCCCCATTCATCATATTCACCTGTTGTAAGAGGAATAGTATCGTCTAACATTGTAGTAACCACATCCACAAAAGGAACTTGCGCTATAATACCATTATACAGCCCTGGAGCTTGGTTAGCAATCACTCCCATTAACATTCCCCCAGCAGAACCTCCTTGGGCATATAACTTACTTGGTTTACTATACCCCTTGTCGATTAAAAACTCTGAACAAGCAATAAAATCATCAAAGGTATTTTTCTTTTTTAGGAGTTTTCCATCTTCATACCAATATCTTCCCATCTCTTCGCCTCCTCTAACATGAGCTATGGCGTAAATAAAGCCTCTATCTAAAAGACTCAAGCGTGTGGTTGAAAAATATGGATCCATAGAATACCCATAAGAACCATAGGCATAAAGTAAACAAGGATTGTTCCCATCTAAAACCAACTCTTTTCTATATACGAGAGAAATTGGCACTTTTGCTCCATCTTTAGCAGTAGCCCAAAGTCTTTGTTCTATATAATTATCCTTATCAAAACTACCTAATACTTCTTGTTCTTTCAATACTACTTGACTCTTAGTTGACATATCAAAGTCTATTATAGAAGCCGGAGTAGCCAAACTCTGGTAACCATAACGTAATATATTGGTATTAAAATCAATATTTACTCCAATATACGCATCATAGGTCTGACTATTAAAAGGTAAATAATAGCTAGGAATATTAGAATCCCAAGGCTGAATTTTTATCTGCGAAAGTCCATTAAAACGCTCGCTAACTACTAAATAATCTTTAAATATTTCTATACCCTCCAATAATACATCTTCTCTTGGAGCAATTACCTGAATCCAATTCTCTAGCGAAGTTTGGTGTAATGGAGTTTTCATTAATTGAAAATTATCCGCACCATTAAAATTGGTAAGAATATAAAAATACTCCCCATAATGGTAAATATTATATTCTAGATCACTTTGTCTTTCTTGAAATATTCTAAATTCACCACAAGGATTATCTGCCTCAAGTATACGGCATTCTGTACTAAGAGTACTTTGACTAGAAATAACCAAAAAACGATGAGATTTCTCAATGCCTATAAAAGTATCAAAGGTATCGTCCTGTTCGTAATACACTAAGGTATCTTGCTCGATATGTTGCCCAATAACATGTTTAAAAATCTTATCTGCACGCAAGGTTTCAGAATCTTGTCGAGAGTAAAAGAGTGTCTTATTATCAGCAGCCCAAGTAGAATTACCTGTGGTATTACTAATGGTGTAATCCAGGACTTCACCCGAAAATATATTCTTGATATAGAGTTGATACTCTCTTCTTGATACAGTATCTATAGCATAGGCAACCCACTGATTATCTTGAGAAACATTTATTCCTTTTAGATGAAAATATGGGTGACCTGTAGCTAAGACATTACAATCAAAGAGAATTTCTTCCTGTGCTTGCAAAGTTGCTTTCTTGCGAGAATAAATAGGATAGTCCTGACCTATTTCAAATCTAGTAATATAATAATATCCATTATAAAAGTAAGGAACAGAACTATCTTGCTCCTTGATTCTTGCCTTCATTTCATCAAATAAAGACTCTTGAAACTCAAAAGTATCAGCTGTTTTATCTTTGTAATATTTATTCTCTTGTTCTAGATACTCTATAACCTGTGGATTCTCTCTATTATTTAACCAATAGTAATTATCAACTCTTATTTGATTATGAGCCTCTAAGTCTACTGGCTTCTTCAAAGTCACTGGCGGCTGGTTATCTTTTTGCATGATTATATTATTAAAGCTGCAAAAGTACAATTTTTGTTTAGCAAAAGCAGCCTTTACCTCACACAGCTCTACAATCAGTACAGCTAAAGTTAGTACTACCTTATGCTATATCAGTTTTAAAGCGATCCACAACGCCAATAAACTCTTTATTTAACTCAGCATTGGTAATACCTTTGGAAGAAAGGAAATTTTCACTATAACCCCCTAAGCTATAATGTCCTTTAATATTTGCACCAAAATCAGGAAAAACTCTCAAAGCGATCTCTAAAGAGTTCAAAGCGCCTCTTCTACCATTAGAAGTACTTAAAAGCAACATATCTTTTGATTGAAAAACTTTTAACTCTTTTCTGGAACACCAATCAAATAAGTTTTTAAAGGCCGCAGTCCAATTTCTGTTATGCTCGGCCATAGAGCAAATAATTGCATCACAAGCTTTTATTTTCTCTAAAAAATTAATTGCACCTTGTGGATAATGAATTTTCTCGTGGTCTTCTGAAAACAAAGGACAAGGAAAATCGTTTAAATCTAAAAGTTCTACTTGGTAATCATCTTTAAATAAAGACAAAGTATATTCAACAAAGCTTTTGTTAATACTGCCTGATGAAGTACTAGCAGCAAATCCTATAATCTTTTTCATAGCATATAAGTATTTTAATAAGACATATAATTTTGTTTATCTAGAAAATCTAGTTCTCACAACAAGATTAGTTTTTAGCGTTTTAACACCAAAGTAATACAAATGCGAAAATTTAATATCGTCTTATTATTTAGTAATTAATTTATTCTAAAAGTACAAAAAAACACACCAAACTCCTATCCTTAAAAACTAAAACAGATATCCGAGCAACAAAAAAACACACCT